>JBGXXU010000070.1:0-20599 GCA_041814865.1 Phocaeicola sp.
AGAGATACCTTAAGTGAACAGTTTTCAGATATTACGATGAACCAACCATTTATGGCTTGTGTTATTGGAGCATGCTTCTGTGGTGCAGGGCTTGGTTTGGCATTTTCTGCCAATGGAAGTACGGGAGGAACAGATATCGTGGCAGCTATTATCAATAAATACCGGGATATCAGCTTGGGGCGTATTATATTGATTACTGATATGGTCATTATTACATCCAGTTATGTGGTTCTGAATAATTGGAATAATGTGGTTTATGGGCTTGTCGGATTGTTTATTATGAGCTATGTTTTAGATTTGATTGTAAACTCCTCTCGCCAATCGGTACAATTCTTCATTATATCGAAGAAATACGAAGAAATTGCTAAACAAATCAATATCGAATTACATAGAGGAGTTACTTATATAGATGGAGTTGGAGCTTATACGAACAATGAGATAAAGATGATGTTTGTATTGGCTAAGCGTAGAGAATCTAATCTGATTTTCAGAATGATACAAGATATAGACCCTACGGCTTTTGTATCTCAAAGTGCCGTGATAGGTGTATTTGGGGAAGGGTTTGATAAGATTAAAGTAAAACAAAGCAAAAAGAAACCGGAGGATTAGTTGTATGGCAAGGATGACAAGTTTGGAAGTGGCAAAGCTTATAGCAAGTAGTTATAACGTACCAATGAAGCGCACAAGCTTGCGACGTTTTGCCGATGTCTTGTCTGCCAAAAAGTATAAGAAAGGTGATTCTATATTGGAAGAGGGGCAGGTTTGTACCGCCCTTCTTTTCGTAGAGAAGGGCATGACACGGCAGTTTTATTTCAAGCACGGTAAGGATTTGACAGAACACATCGCTTATGAAGGTGGCGTTGTGGTGTGCTTGGAAAGTTATCTAAAGGAAGAACCAACTAGGTTGCTGATTGAAGCACTTGAGACTTCCATACTTTGGGAAGTTCCAAAAGTCAAGATGGAAGAGCTGGCTATGGAGGATTTTGATATAGGATTGGTATATCGGCGTTTTTTTGAAATCTCATTGATTATTTCGCAAGTGAAAGCGGATGCTTTGCGTTTTGAGTCGGCGATGGAACGTTATCAAAAAATGGCTGAAAAGCACCCGGAAATACTACGGCGTGCACCTTTGATATATATAGCTTCATTGTTGCAAATGACACCGGAAACCTTGAGTCGTGTACGTTCTACAACTTTAAGCATTAACGGATAAGGATTACCTCTATATCGCAATGAAGTTTGTTGTTTTATAAAGGCTTCGGCTTGTATCCGTAGAAAAGAATAAACGAGATGCTAATCAAGCATCTCGTTTTATCAATTGTTATTCCCATTCGATTGTTGCAGGTGGTTTGGAAGAAATATCGTAACACACTCTGTTTACACCTCTTACTTTATTGATAATTTGGTTTGAAATATGTGCCATGAATTCATAAGGTAGATGTGCCCAGTCTGCCGACATTGCATCGGTACTGGTCACCGCACGTAAAGCCACTGCTTGCTCGTAGGTGCGCTCATCTCCCATGACTCCTACACTTTGTACGGGCAATAGAATAACACCTGCTTGCCAAATATGGTCATAAAGTCCCCATTCGCGAAGCCCGGAGATAAATATATCGTCAGCTTCCTGTAAAATCTCTACTTTTTCAGGAGTTATGTCACCCAATATACGTACGGCAAGACCGGGACCGGGGAAAGGATGCCTTGTAATGAGGTGTTCCGGCATCCCGAGTTCACGTCCTACACGACGTACTTCATCTTTGAATAATAGACGCAAGGGTTCGCATAGTTGCAATTTCATTTTCTCGGGTAGTCCTCCGACATTATGATGGCTTTTGATAACTGTTCCCGTGATGGAAAGCGATTCGATACAATCGGGATAAATGGTGCCTTGTGCCAACCATTTTGCATCGGTGATTTTATGTGCTTCGGCATCGAATACATCAATGAATCCTTTGCCAATGATTTTTCGTTTCTGTTCTGGGTCTGTAATTCCTTTCAATTCTTCAAAAAACTTGACACTTGCGTTTACGCCAATAACGTTCAAACCCAGACATTCGTAGTCGCGCATCACATTTGTGAATTCGTTTTTGCGTAACAGACCATGGTCTACAAAGATGCAAGTTAGATTTTTGCCTATGGCTTTGTTTAATAACACAGCGGCTACAGAGGAATCAACGCCACCGCTCAAACCTAAGATTACTCGATCGTTTCCAAGCTGTTCTTTGAGTTCTTTTACTGTAGATTCGATAAAAGATGCCGCACTCCAAGACTGTTTTCCTCCACAAATATCTACTGCGAAGTTCTTCAGAATTTGTACACCATCTTCCGAATGGAACGCTTCTGGGTGGAATTGAACACCCCATATCTTTTCTTTGTTGGATTGATAGGCAGCAATGGAAACTTTGGGGGTCGAAGCAATGATGCGAAAATCTTCCGGAAGTTTTGTGATTGTATCACCATGACTCATCCATACTTGGGAGTTTGGTTTCACATCTTTGAGAAGTAAATTATTTTCTTCTATATAAGAAAGGTTTGCACGACCGTATTCTCTTGTATCAGCAGACTCTACATTACCACCGAAAGTGTAGGCTATGTGTTGTGCACCGTAGCAAATCCCTAAAACCGGAAGTTTGCCGATAAAATCGTTAAGATTGGTTTTGAATGCATTTTCGTCATATACTGAGAAAGGGCTTCCTGACATGATAACACCAATGACCGAAGAGTCGTGTTTTGGAAACTTATTATAAGGAACTATTTCGCAGTACATATTCAAATCACGCAGCCTTCTTCCGATAAGCTGCGTGGTTTGAGACCCATAGTCAAGAATGATTATTTTTTCTTGCATGTTATTTGTTTTGATTTTTCAGCAAATCTCTGATTTCAGAAAGCAAAACTTCTTCGTTTGAAGGAGCTGGAGGTACTGCGGGAGCTTCTTCTTGTTTCTTTTTGAAACTGTTCATTGCTTTGATAGCAGCAAAAATACAGATAGCAATGATGAGGAAGTCGATAACAGTTTGTACAAAGGCACCATAGTTGATAGCAACTGCAGCTACAGTTTCTACTCCGTTTGCATCCAATACCGCATCTTTCAATACATATTTAAAATCACTGAAGTTCGTATTACCCATAAGCATACCAATTGGAGGCATAATAACATCTGCTACCAATGAGCTTACGATTTTACCAAAAGCACCACCGAAGATAACACCGACTGCCATATCCACTACATTACCTTTTAACGCGAATTCTTTGAATTCTTGTAATAAACTAGTTTTAGCCATTTGTTCCTATTTTAGATTGAATTTTCGTGCGAATATAAAAACAATTCTGTACTTTTGCCTTGTTTTTAATTGCAAAAACTACAAAAAGCTTTTTACGGGCTTTATAGCCTCATTGTAAAACTAAATATAAAAACAAAATGATTAAAGTAGGTATTAATGGATTCGGTCGTATCGGCCGCTTTGTATTCCGCGCAGCTCAAAAAAGAAACGACATTCAAATCGTTGGTATCAACTATTTGTGTCCGGTAGATTATTTGGCTTATATGCTCAAGTATGATACTATGCACGGACAGTTTGATGGAACAATTGAAGCTGACGTTGAAAATAACAAGTTGATCGTTAATGGCAAAGAAATCCGCGTAACAGCAGAAAAGAACCCTGCAGACTTAAAATGGGATGCTATCGGTGCTGAATATGTTGTAGAATCTACAGGTTTGTTCTTGAGTAAAGATAAAGCACAAGCACATATCGAAGCTGGTGCCAAATATGTGGTAATGTCTGCACCTTCTAAAGATGATACTCCTATGTTTGTGGTGGGTGTGAATGAAAAGACTTACGTGAAAGGTACACAATTCGTGTCAAATGCTTCTTGTACTACTAACTGTTTGGCTCCTATTGCAAAGGTGTTGAACGATAAATGGGGTATCACTGATGGTTTGATGACTACGGTACATGCTACTACAGCAACTCAAAAAACTGTTGATGGTCCTTCTTTGAAAGATTGGAGAGGTGGTCGTGCAGCAGCTGGTAATATTATCCCTTCTTCTACAGGTGCGGCAAAAGCTGTAGGTAAAGTTATTCCCGAGTTGAATGGTAAACTTACAGGTATGTCCATGCGTGTTCCTACTTTGGATGTTTCTGTTGTGGACTTGACTGTTAATTTGGCTAAGCCAGCAAAATATGCAGAAATTTGTGCTGCAATGAAAGAAGCATCGGAAGGTGAATTGAAAGGTATTCTTGGTTATACAGAAGATGCCGTTGTTTCTTCTGATTTCTTGGGCGATGCACGCACTTCTATTTTTGATGCTAATGCAGGTATTGCTTTGACAGATACATTTGTGAAAATCGTATCTTGGTACGATAATGAAATAGGTTATTCTAACAAAGTATTAGACCTTATTGCTTATATGGCAAAAGTAAACGGATAATTGATTTACTGATATGATGCAGACTGCCGAACAGAAAATTTTTCTGTTCGGCAGTTTTTTTATTTCTGTTGCGAATAGATAATGATACGAGAGAGCGATTGTCTCGCAAAAAATTATCTTATCGTGAAATCGTTCGATGTGTATTCGGGTGTGAATTTCATATCTAACTTATGTAAGTGGTAACCTAAATAAATAAGAGCTCATTCTGTCGCGTCCTATTTTTTTGTACTTTTACCGAGGATTAGTTAAAGAGATAAGCCTTAATTTGAATAAAAGTCTTATGAGTGACTTTGAGCTGATTGACTAATCGTAGAATTTCGCGAAATTGACATGAGATATAAATGGAACTATATACCACCTACTTCGGAAGAAAAAGAGGAAGCTGAGGCTTTGTCTAAAGAGATAGGAGTAAGTCCAATTCTTACACAATTGCTCATACGAAGAGGGGTAACAACTGCATCGGAAGCCAAAAGCTTTTTTCGACCATCATTGAATGAATTGCACAATCCTTTCTTGATGAAAGATATGGATATAGCAGTGGAACGATTGAATAAAGCTATGGGACGAAAAGAAAGAATCTTGATTTATGGCGATTATGATGTAGATGGTACAACTTCGGTTTCTTTGGTTTATAAATTCCTGCTTCAGTTTTATTCAAATATCGATTACTATATTCCTGACCGTTATAACGAGGGTTATGGCGTCTCTTTACAAGGAATAGATTATGCAGTATCTACAAATGTAAAACTCATTATTGTTTTGGATTGCGGTATCAAAGCAGTAGATGAGATTAGTTATGCCAAAGAGAAAGGCATAGACTTTATAATTTGTGATCATCATGTTTCTGATGATGTACTTCCTCCGGCTATTGCCATTCTAAATCCCAAATTACAAAATTCTTCTTATCCTTATGAGCACCTCTCCGGTTGTGGAGTGGGTTTCAAGTTTATGCAAGCATTTGCGGACAGCAATGGGATTGAGTTTAGGATGCTGACACCATTGTTGGATTTGGTGGCTGTTAGTATTGTTTCGGATATTGTGCCGATGATGGGTGAAAATCGCATTTTGGCTTATTATGGTTTGAAACAAATCAATGCCAATCCAAGTGTGGGATTGAAGGCTATCATTGATATCTGTGGTTTGAACGGAAAAGAAATTACAATGAGCGATATTGTTTTCAAAATAGGTCCTCGTATCAATGCTTCCGGACGTATACAAAACGGGAAAGAGGCTGTCGACTTATTGATTGAAAAAGACATTAAAGTTGCTTTGGAGAAAGCCGACCGTATAAACCAATACAATGAAGCACGCAAAGACCTCGATAAGAGCATGACAGAAGAAGCCAATAGTATAGTGGAAAAACTTTCTGACCTTTCCGAACGTCGTTCTATTGTCTTGTATAATGAAGACTGGCACAAGGGAGTTATCGGTATTGTGGCTTCAAGGTTGACAGAGGTTTATTATCGTCCGGCTGTGGTATTGACGCGTACGGAGAACTTGGCAACGGGCTCGGCACGTTCGGTTTCGGGTTTTGACGTATATAAAGCGATTGAAAGTTGCAAAGACTTGTTGGAGAGTTTCGGTGGACATACTTATGCAGCCGGTCTTTCAATGAAAACAGAATATGTAGATGAGTTTGCAAAGCGTTTCGAAGCATACGTTGCAGAACATATTCTGCCCGAACAGACCGATGCGACAATTGATATAGATGCTCAACTGGATTTCAAGGATATTACACCGAAGTTCTTTTCTGACTTGAAAAAATTTAATCCCTTTGGTCCCGACAACTCCAAGCCTGTTTTTTCCACATTGAATGTTTTCGATTACGGTACAAGCAAAGTCGTAGGAAGAGGGCAAGAGCATATTAAATTGGAACTTGTAGACAATAAGTCGAATAAAGTCATGAACGGAATAGCTTTCGGTCAGAGTTCGCAAGTGCGTTATATCAAGACGAAACAATCATTCAACATTTGTTATACGATAGAAGAAAACACCCACAAGCCGGGAGATATACAATTGCAAATTGCAGATATAAAGCCTGCGAGTAGGAAATAGTTTCGTGACACGGCTTTAACGCATTTTCTTGCGTTGTAAAGGTTTATTTTCTTCGATAAGTCTTTCCATTATGAGTGTTTACCGTTCCATCTTAAAACAGTATTGGGGATACGACGCTTTTCGTGGCATTCAAGAAGATATTATAGAGAGTATCGGAAATGGACATGATACTTTGGGGTTGATGCCTACCGGTGGTGGTAAATCCATTACTTTCCAGGTGCCGGCTCTTGCACAAGAAGGCTTGTGTATCGTGATTACGCCGCTCGTGGCATTGATGAAAGACCAAGTACGCAATCTTCGTGAAAAGGGAATAAAAGCACTTGCCGTTTATTCGGGAATGACACGCGAAGAGATTATCGTGGCGTACGAGAACTGTATCTTCGGCAATTACAAATTTCTTTATATTTCTCCCGAACGCATTGACACCGAGTTGTTTCGGAGTAAGATGCGACACATGAAAGTCTGCTTTATAACTGTGGACGAGGCACACTGCATCTCTCAATGGGGTTATGATTTTCGCCCTTCTTATTTGTATATAAGTGAAATTCGCAAACTTTTACCTCAAGTTCCCATATTGGCACTTACGGCAACAGCTACCACACAAGTCGTAAAGGATATTCAAGCAAAGTTGGGCTTTGAGCAGGAAAATGTTTTCCGAATGAGTTTTGAGCGTAAGAACCTTGCTTATGTGGTTCGAAAAGCTGAAGACAAGCTGAAACATTTATTGCACATCTTATCGCGTGTGGAAGGTTCGGCAATAGTGTATGCGCGTACTCGTAAACATGTGAAAGAGTACACAGATTATCTGAACGAAAACGATTGCGAAGCAACCTATTACCACGCAGGTCTTTCGGCGGAGCAAAAAGACAGACATCAAAACCTGTGGGATACGGGAAAAGCAAGAGTGATGGTGGCAACGAATGCTTTCGGGATGGGAATAGACAAACCGGATGTCAGAGTTGTCATACACATGGATATGCCCGACTGTGTCGAGGCTTACTTTCAGGAAGCCGGTCGTGCGGGACGCGACGGAGAAAAATCCTATGCCGTGTTGCTGTATAACAAAACGGATAGGAACAGATTGAATAAGCGACTGAACGATTCGTTTCCTGTCAGAGAATATATTCGCGACGTGTACGACAAACTTTGCTACTTCTATCAGATGGCGGTCGGAGACGGACGAGGCTGCTCTTTCGACTTCAGTTTGGAAAAGTTTTGCTGGACGTACAATCTTTTTCCTACTATGGCAATCGGCGCACTTCAGATTCTGTCCAAAGCGGGATACATAGAATATGTGGAAGAGCAGGACTATAATGCTCGTATACATTTCACGTTGCAAAAAGAGAAGTTGTATCAATTGAAGGAGTACGGCGAAGAAGCAGACAAAGTGATGTCTACCATATTGCGCAACTATACCGGCGTGTTTTCCGACTATGTGATGTTCGATGAGGCATTGGTGGCAGAAAGATGCCAAATGACACAAGACCAACTTTATCATATCTTGTTGATGCTGACACGTGCAGGCGTGTTGCATTATATTCCGTCCCGACGCACACCGATGATTGCTTTTGTACGAAGTCGGGTAGAGGGAACGAAATTGTTCATTTCAAAAGAAATATACGAAGCACGGAAACAACACTTGAAGGAGCGTATAGATGCTATGTTGCAGTATGCGGAGGACGAAGAGGCTTGTCGCAGTCGTTTGCTTCTGCATTATTTCGGAGAATGCAACGAACATGATTGCGGACAGTGCGATGTCTGTATAGCCAAGCGAGGAGAAAAGAATCTGCACAAACGGATAAAGACATTGCAAGAACAAGTCTTGAATTTGTTATCGGTAGGCGAACTGACTGTTACAGAGTTGATGAAGAAAACGGATGGGGAAGAACGAGAGTTGGCTCGTGCCTTACGTCATCTCGTGGCTGAAGAGAAAATCGTTTTGGATGGCAATAAACTTCGTTTGTCATCTTCTCGTTGAATTTATTTCATATCTAACGGATTTTTCGGTCCGAAAACACATTGAAAAATCACTTCTTTGATGCAAGGAAAACGCCTCTCTAATGCGTTCTCGACGCGATTATGATGTTAACATTCTTTGACGCTGTTGTCATCGCGATAGCAACATGTTCTTATCGCGATAGCAACATGATGCTATCGACTTGACAACATGTTGTTATCAAATCGGCAATATGTTATCAGTTTGAAGTTCTAAGTTTAGGAGTTGACGAGGTATAAGGAGCTGCGTTTTGCAAAACAGAAATCTGCAATTTTCGAGACCCGCTATTCTCATTCTCTCTATATATAATAAGATATAGTAAGGCTGCTTTTGTCGTGCTGTCTTACTCTTTCCTTATCTCGCAGGCAAACTCTTCCGATGTACGATTTTATCGAGCCGAGATAGATGGCAAATCGAAGGAGGATATCTCGCTTGTTGTCTGTCGGACGTTATATCGTCGCAAAAATGCTTTCGGAGATGAGTTTTTACAGCTTTGCAAGCTCTTTTTAGCTGTATGAACATACCGAATTTTCTTTCATTATCAGCGCGGTGAAACAGTTGCTAAAAAAGTCGCAAAAAGCAAAAAAACAGAAGGAGGGCTGCTATTATTCATGCAAGAAACGTACTTTTGCACTATTACGTATAATTGTATTGAAAAAAGTCATGGTGAAACAAAAAAAGAGAGGAGAGGCACTCAATTCCGCTGAAGTATCATGGAAAAAAATCGTTTATGCCGGGAAAAAAGATACGGGACGATTTGTGATGGGACTCATCTGTGTGTTCATAGCTCTGTTTCTTTTTGCCGCTGTACTTTCTTTCTTGATTTCGGGTGGGGCAGACCAAAGCGTCGTGGATAATACGGCGATGGGAGAGTTGAGAAATGCTTCTTCTCAAACGAAGAATTACATGGGACCTTTGGGAGCAAAGGTAGCTCAATATCTCATCAACGGAACTTTGGGACTTCCTATTCTGCTTTTCATTTGTTTGTTGTTTCAGATTGGTTTGAATCTGATGAGCATATTTTCTTTTCGTTTGTTTCGCAATTTTCTTCACTATACCTGTATCGCTACGTGGACATCCATTGCGTTGGCACTTGTAGGAAAATACTTTTTGAGCGATTCTTACATCAGACTCGGAGGGATGCACGGACAAAACATGGGGCAATGGCTCAGCGATTATATCGGTATTCCCGGCTTATTGCTTGTCTTGTTGGGTACAGCACTTATTTATGCCGTGTGCATAGCGGAACGTACAAAAGAATTCTTGCGAAAACCTTTCCGTAAGAAAGAAACCACGTCGGAAGCAGACGGTCCCGAAGAAACGATGGAAACAAAGAAAGAGGAAGTTCCCTTCCCTTTTGCGAAAACAGCAGAGTCGGAGAAAACCGAAAACAAGAAAGTGGAGCTGACTTTTGCTGATACGAACGAACGGGCTCCACTTGCTGATGAAGCACCTTTGGTACATCCTCAAGGATATGAAACGGCGAAAGAAAAAAACACCATTGTCCTGGAGCAGGAAGACGGTGAACCTTTGTTCGAAATAGAAGAGACCCAAGAGGCGGAAGTCGATATGCGAGGCGATTTGTCGCAGCCTTACAATCCGCGTTTGGATTTGGAAAATTATCGTTTTCCCACACTCGATTTGCTCGAAAGCTACGATGATGATACGCCGAGCGTAGATTTGGAAGAACAAAAAGCCAACAAAGACCGAATTATAGAAGTCTTGCGCAGTTTCGGTGTGGAAATCAAATCCATCAAAGCAAGCATCGGTCCTACCATCACGCTTTACGAAATCACTCCTGCCGAAGGGCAACGCATCAGTCGTATTCGTAACTTGGAAGACGATATAGCACTGAGCCTGTCTGCTTTGGGAATTCGTATCATCGCACCTATACCGGGCAAAGGCACGGTGGGTATAGAGGTTCCGAACAAAAATCCTCGTATCGTGTCGATGTCTTCCATTCTGTCCAGCAAGCGTTATCAGGACTCTACTTATGATTTGCCCGTTGCATTCGGAAAAACCATCACGAACGAAGTCTTTATGGTCGACCTTGCCAAAGCACCGCACATGTTGGTGGCAGGAGCTACGGGGCAAGGTAAATCCGTAGGTTTGAATGCCATTGTGACTTCTTTGCTTTACAAGAAGCATCCCAGCGAATTGAAGTTCGTCATCATCGACCCGAAGAAAGTGGAATTTGCCATCTATGCTCCCATCGAACGACATTATTTGGCGAAGTTGCCCGATGGCGAAGATGCCATCATCACAGATGTAACGAAAGTGGTACAAACTCTCAACTCGTTATGCGTGGAAATGGATACGCGTTACGACCTCTTGCGTCAAGCCGGTTGCCGTAATATAAAGGAGTACAATGCCAAATTCATTGCGCGCCAACTCAATCCGGAAAAAGGGCATCGCTTTATGCCCTATATCGTCATCATTATAGACGAATATGGCGACCTTATCATGACGGCAGGCAAAGAAGTAGAATTGCCTATTTGTCGCATTGCGCAGTTGGCTCGTGCGGTTGGTATCCATGCCATTATCGCAACACAACGTCCTACCACCAATATCATTACAGGTACTATCAAAGCAAACTTTCCGGCTCGCGTGGCATTCCGTGTAGCTGCCATGACCGACTCTCGTACCATCCTTGACAGGTCTGGTGCACAGCAACTTATTGGTAAGGGGGACATGCTTTATCTTCAAGGTAGTGATACGGTGCGTGTGCAATGTGCTTTCGTGGACACTCCCGAAGTGGAAAGAGTGGCGCATCATATCAGCCAACAGCAAGGTTATCCTACTGCTTTCATGTTGCCCGAGTATGTCGAAGAAAGTGCGGAAACATCATTGGGAGACGTAGATATGAACAAGCTCGACCCTTTGTTCGAAGAAGCGGCACGCTTGCTTATTTATCATCAACAAGGTTCAACCTCACTTATACAACGTAAATTCTCTATCGGTTACAATCGTGCCGGACGTATCATGGACCAACTTGAAAAAGCCGGTATTGTAGGACCGGCAAACGGTAGTAAGGCGCGCGATTTGTTGTGCCACGACGAGAATGATTTACAAATGCGTATGAGCAATTTCACAAACAACTAAAACGAATATGAAAAGAATGATTACTTCTCTTTTGCTTTGCTTCTTTGTCTGGACAAGCATGCAGGCGCAAAAGAGTAACGAAGCTATACAGGTTTTGGATAAAGTGACACAGACTTGGAAAGAGTCCGTTGGTACACAAATAGACTTTACAGGTACGATACGTGGTACATTGCGTATGAAAGACCGGATGTTTCATCTTGCAACTTCTAAACTGGAATGTTGGTATGATGGAAAGACTTTGTGGAATTATGTTCCGAAAGACAAAGAAGTAATGATATCTTATCCTACCAGTCATGATATGATATTGGTCAATCCTTATTTTTTACTCCATAATTATAAACAGACATTCGATTGTCAATATGGCGGACAAAAGAAACGGAACAATCAGTTGGTACATATCGTGACACTAACCCCAAAAACGAAACAGGATTTGCGTTCCGTCACTATATATATAGATGGTAAAAATCAACCGACTTATTTGAAACTTGTCATGACGAATGGACAAGCGATGGAAGTCAGAATCAAGTCGGTAAGACGCAATCAAAGTTATACCGTGTCGGATTTTACCTTCGACGCGAGTAAAAATACCAAAGTGGAAATAATAGATATTAGATAAATCAACAAAAAAGCATTGAAATAAATTTATGGCAACAGAACACGTTAAATGTTTGATTATTGGTTCAGGACCGGCTGGCTATACAGCTGCAATTTATGGTGGACGAGCAAATATCTCGCCCGTATTGTATGAAGGATTGGAGCCCGGCGGTCAGCTGACCACTACAACAGAAGTAGAAAACTTTCCCGGTTATCCCGAAGGTGTTACCGGACCTCAACTCATGGAAGATTTGCGTAAGCAAGCCTTGCGCTTTGGTGCGGAAGTTCGAAGAGGACTTATTACCCATGCGGATTTAAGCAAAGCACCTTATACTTTCAAGGTTGATAATGAAAAAGAAATCACAGCCGATACGATAATTATTTCTACCGGTGCGACAGCAAAATACTTGGGTTTGGATGATGAAAAGAAATATGCAGGTTTGGGCGTGAGTGCTTGTGCAACTTGCGACGGTTTCTTTTATCGTAAGAAAGTGGTAGCAGTTGTTGGTGGTGGCGATACAGCGTGCGAGGAAGCTATTTATCTCGCAGGTTTGGCTTCGAAGGTGTATCTTTTGGTGAGAAAGCCTTATTTGCGTGCTTCGAAGATAATGCAGGAACGTGTGCTTAATCACCCCAACGTTACGGTACTTTTCGAACACAATGCTGTGGGCTTGTTCGGTACGGATGGAGTGGAAGGCGTACACTTGGTAAAACGTTTAGGTGAAAAAGATGAGGAACGATATGACCTTCCTATTGATGGCTTCTTCCTCGCTATCGGTCATAAGCCGAACTCGGATTTATTCTCTCAATGGATAAAAACGGATGAGGTCGGATATATCATTACGGAAGGAAAGACACCGCGTACACAAGTTCCGGGTGTTTTTGCAGCAGGCGATGTGGCAGACCCACACTATCGTCAGGCGGTAACAGCAGCAGGTAGTGGTTGTCAGGCTGCAATCGAAGCCGAACGTTATCTCTCCGAACACGGATTATTATAAAACTCAATATCTTATTAACCAGTTAAATTATGAAGTTAAATTTCAGAAGAGCTTTGATGGTAGCTATCACAATAGGTAGCTCCTTGGTTGCTTTCGCTCAACAACCGCAAATGCCGCCTATTCCTGTAGACCCGGGAGTACGTATCGGCAAATTGGAAAACGGACTTACTTATTACATCCGCCGTAATGAATTTCCTGCGAAGCAAGCAGATTTTTACATCGCACAAAAAGTCGGTTCTATTCAAGAAGAAGACCATCAACGTGGTTTGGCACATTTCCTCGAACACATGTGCTTCAATGGAACTACCAATTTCCCCGGTAATACTTTGCGTGAGTATCTGGAAAGCATTGGTGTAAAGTTTGGTGAGAATTTGAATGCTTACACGGCAGTAGATGAAACGGTATATAATATCAGCAATGTTCCAATGTTGCGCGAAGGTATTATCGACTCTTGTTTGTTGATACTCCATGATTGGGCAAATGATTTGACACTCGACGAGAAAGAGATTGATAAAGAGCGCGCGGTAATTCACGAAGAATGGCGTACACGTACAGGTGCAATGATGCGTATGTATGAACAAGCATTCCCTGCACTTTACGAAGGAAGTAAGTACGGACATCGTTTGCCCATCGGTACAATGGATGTAGTCCTTAACTTCCCTTATAAAGCTTTGCGCGATTATTATGAAAAATGGTACCGTCCCGACCTGCAAGGTATTATTGTGGTAGGTGACATTGATGTAGACCAAATAGAGAAAAAAATCAAAGCGATATTCTCGGATATCAAAATGCCGGCTGTTGTGGCAGAACGTACTTACGAACCAGTACCGGATAATGAAAAACCTATCGTAACCATTGCAAAAGACAAAGAACAATCGACTTCTACTGTTTATCTCATGTTCAAGCACGATGCTGTGAAGCGTGAAGAAAAAGGAAATCTGAGTTACTTGGCATGGGATTATATGAGCAGCATGATTTCAACTATGATGAATGCGCGCTTGGAAGAATTGCGTCAATCTGCTAATCCTCCTTTTATTTATGCCGGTGTTGAAGATGGAGATTATCTTTTGAGTAAAACAAAAGCTGCATTTACGGGTGTGGTAATAGCAAAAGAAGGTGGAGTACCAGTTGCAACCGAAGCTATATTCAGAGAAATCGAACGTGCGAAGAAGCATGGATTTACTGCATCCGAATATGCACGTGCAAGAGCAGAATTTTTGCGTAGTTTGGAATCTAAGTATAACGAACGTAATAAAACTCGAACAGGAACTTACGTAAATGAATATGTACGTCACTTCCTTGACAACGAACCTATACCGGGTATAGAGAATGAGTATGCAATAATGAATCAAATAGCTCCTAACATTCCGGTAGAAGCTATCAATCAGATTTTGCCTGCTATTATTAAAGAACAACAATTGGCATTGGCTGCATTCTGTCCTGATAAAGAAGGAAGCAAATTACCCACAGAAGCAGAACTTTTGGCTGTTATTGACAAAGTGAAAGGCGAAGCAATTACTCCTTATGTGGATTCTGTTTCGGATGAACCGCTTATCAGCAAAGAGCCGACAGTCGGTAAAATCGTGAAGAAAGAAGCCGGACCTTTCGGTACTACTGTTTGGACATTGAGCAATGGCGCAAAAGTGATTTTGAAGAAAACAGACTTCAAGGATGATGAAATCTTCATGAACGCGTTCAGCCGTGGTGGTAGTTCTCTTTTTGCAGACAAAGAAGCTTTGCAATTCAATCAATTGAATGCAGTGGCAAAAGTGGGTGGTATCGGTAACTTTAGCGAAATAAACCTTGAAAAAGCATTGGCAGGTAAGAAAGCAAATGTTGCTACGGGTGTTAGTGCTTTGCAAGAAACAGTGAACGGTAGCTGTAGCCCAAAAGACCTTGAAACGATGTTGCAATTGACTTACTTGCGTTTTACGGCTCCTCGTGTAGACCAAGAAGCATTTACTTCTTATATCAACAGAACGAAAGCGTCTTTGGCAAATCAAGCCTTGAATCCGATGAAGGCTTTGGTCGATACTATTCAGGTGGCACTTTATGACAATCACCCGCGTTCTATCAATTTGACTGCGGAAATGATGGATAAGGTGAATTATAGCCGTATTATGGAAATGTATAAAGACCGTTTTGCCGATGCAAGCGACTTTACATTTGTGTTCGTAGGTAACATTGATGAGAATGTTGCAGCTCCTTTGGTAGAAAAGTACATTGCGTCTCTGCCCAATATCAAGCGTAAAGAAAACTTCCGTGATAATAACATGGATGTTCGTTCGGGTAAATACAACAACCACTTCACTAAAGAAATGGAAACAGCAAAGGCTACTGTCTTGATGGTGTATAGCGGTAAAGCACCTTATACATTGAAGAATACTTTGCTGATGAGTATGCTCGACCAATTGCTCGATATCCTCTACACACAGACTATTCGTGAAGATGCGGGTGGTACTTATGGCGTAAGCATAAATGGTGACTTGGATAAATATCCGAAAGAAGAAGCGTTGGTACAAATCTTTTTCGATACAGACCCGGGTAAGCGTGCACGCATGATAGAGTTGGTAAAAGAAGGAGTAAACACTTTCATCAAAGAAGGTCCGAAAGCCGAAGACTTGCAAAAAGTGAAAGAGTTTATGCTTAAGCAGCATACGCAAGACCAAAAAGAAAACAAGTATTGGTTGCGCACGCTCAGCAATTATTATTGGTTGAGTATGGATGCGGATACAGACTATGTAAAAACCGTAAATGCTATCACAATCGAAGATGTGAAATCGTTTGCCAAGATGCTTTTCGGTCAAAACAACCTAATAGAAATAAGTATGAGCACACCGCTCAAGTAGACTTTAATAACAAGATATGTTCATAAAGACATTTATGACCATACTTGCTAACCATCGCCTGTCCGAACAGAGAAATCCTCTGGGCGGACAGGGGAAGGTCGGCAAGTGGCTCATTTATTTAGGATATGTATATTGGGCAGGTATTTTCCTTTTGATGGGAAGTACGCTGCCTTCTGCTTTTATAGAAACAAATCCCGGTACGGAGCCGTACCATGTACTCAATCGTTATTTGTTTTATATTCTGTTGGCAGACTATCTGTTGCGTTGGTTACAACCGATGTCTGTGATGTCTATTCAACAGTATCTCACGCTTCCTGTCAAACGTTCTTACGTGTTGCATTCGTTTTTGGTATCCAAGATGCTTTCGTGGGGGAACTTGTTTTGGAATTTTTTCTTCCTGCCTTTTGCTATTATCACCATAACGAAATTTTATGGAGTAACGGGTGTCGTAGGTTATCTCTTGGGGACGACTTTGCTCATTGTCATCAACTCGCAATGGAGTTTATTCGTGCACATGATGAAAGAGATAAAACTGATATACAGTATCCTCTTGCCGTTGCCGATTTATGTAGGTGTCATTCTGTGGAATGAGTTTGTACCCGAAACATGGACTTTGAGCAACTATACCGTAGATATGGGCGAAGGCTTTATACAATGGAATTTGCTGTATTACCTGCCTTTGTTCTTGCTGATGGGATTGCTACATTGGCTCAATCTGCATGTAGCTCGCAAACTCTGTTATATACAACCGGCGAATGCTTCGAAAAAGAAGAAAAAAGCCAAGAGTTATAAAGATTCCAAGACAGAAAGTCGTGAACTCCTGCGTTTGGAATGGAAACTGATATGGCGCAACAAACGCCCCCGTCAGCAATTCTTCTTTTGGATATTCACCATGTTGTTCTTTCCACTGATGAGAATGATAGGCGGAGAAGAGCAAGGTATTGCTTATATGTATATATACACGTCTTACGGTATATTTTTCTTTGGCTTGGCACAATTGAGTACGGCTATTGCTTACGAAGGCAATTACATAGACGGGCTGATGGTGTATAAATCGTATCTCAACAAAATCCTCCTTGCCAAATATCGTTTACAGTGCTTTTTCTCTGCCATCGGTACTTTAATTGGTGCGATAATATGTTATTTCGGTGGTTTGAGTATTATTTATCCGATATCTATTTTTTTCTTTGCCATAGGTCCCATCTATTGGAGTCTCATGCAATGTGCCGTATACAATACCGATACCTTGTCACTCAATGGGAATATGATGAACGCAGGAAAGAAACTGAATTGGATGCAGACGCTTTATACACTCCCAGCCATGATGATTTATCCGATATTGGATGCTTTGTTGCAGATGGCAGTGGAACCCACGACAAGTCATATCATTTTGGGACTTATAGGTATATCGGTGGCTGTATTTCATAAGCGATGGATAGAACACATTTACGACCGTTTCATGGTACGTAAATACGAACGATTGGAACAACTCAGAAAAAAGTAAAGCATCATGATAAAGATACAAAACTTAGTCAAGAAATTCGGAACAAAAACAGCTGTCAATATAGCATCGCTGGATATAGACCACAATGGTATCATCGGGTTGGTAGGAAATAACGGAGCGGGTAAGACTACGCTTTTCCGATTGATACTCGACTTGCTGAAAGCAGACGACGGGACGGTTTCTATAGACGACGAAGCTGTAACCGAATCCGAAAACTGGAAAGTATATACAGGCTCGTTTATCGAAAGCGGTTTCCTGATAGACTATCTTACGCCACAAGAGTATTATGCACTCATAGGGCGTTTGGCAGGATTGTCTTCGGAAGCCATCAATGCGCATTACGAGCGTTACAAACACTTCCTGCCGGAAGAGAGCGATTTTCGAGGAACTTATATTCGCGAACTTTCTTCGGGCAACAAGCAGAAAGTAGGTATTATCGCTGCGCTCTTGCATGCACCGCGTTACATTTTGTTGGACGAACCGTTCAACTTTCTTGACCCATCGTCGCAACTGGTATTGAAGCGTATATTGCAAGACTATGTCGAAGAGCACAATGCAGGTATCGTTATTTCCAGCCATAATCTCAATCATATAGCCAATTTCTGCCAGCGAGTGATATTGATGGAACGTGGCGAAGTGGTGAAAGACTTGTACAATACAGGTCCGGAAGTAGAAAAAGAATTAACCGAGTATTTTACTTCGCAACTGACAGAGCAAGAACAACCGTAAACTTGGGAGATAGGACCATGAAACTATTCCATTCCACACATGGGCTGCTCTGCCTGTTGTTTTGTGCAACGACGATAGGTGTATCGGCACAGAACAAGGAGGTAGAACTGAACAAAGAGGCGGTGAAGTTGATAGATTTCAACTTCAACCGCAACTCTGCTTTTTCCAAAGTAAACAAACCGCAAACGGCAGCTTCGGAGAAAAAGTGGATGGAGTTTAAGGTGGATTTGTCCATGCCTCGCGATTGGCTCGATACTCTGAAATTGCCACGTCACGACAAGTATCTGACCATAGAGCCTTATTCGATTTGGACCAAACCCGGCGAAGACCCAATCTTCGATGTACTGATAAACGGAAATCCCAATAAGAAACAGTATTGGTATCTCAGCGAGGAATCGTTGAGAAGAGGTGCTTATGCTTCTACCAACAGAACGGTGATGACTGCCATGTACGATGCCATCAATCGTTCTCAAGGAGTGGGAGTGAGTTTCGCGTTCGATGCGGATAAGTTGCTTTACGAGAACCTGACGAAGCGTGGACGTGCTATCAAGCACAATCGTAAACATGCCAACGCATGGAAAACCTATGCACAATATATCCCGACAAAAGCCGATACCGAAAAATTCCCCCATTATGGGAAGCGTATCACTGCGGCAGACTCTGCCCTCATCGTGGCAAATGCACAGGCGCGGGAACGAGAAGAACGCGATACACTGCCTCGTCCGCATGTGAGAGAAAAGGTCATCGTTCACAAGAAAGAAGAAAGAGCGGTGGTGAGTGGAAACTCGTTGTCCGATTGGTACAAGGAACTGGAGACTGCCAAGCGCAAAGACTCCATAAGCAGAGCCGAACAGAAACGCAAGAAGAAAGCTACGACGAATGTCTACGATTATGAACGGGCGGTGAAGAAACTGAAAGAACAAAACAACTGATACCCTGCACACATTCGAGGGCTTGCACGTAAAAGGAAAACCTTCGCAACAAATCAAGTTGCGAAGGTTTTTTGTTGTCTTCGATACGGCATTTTCAGTCTTCCAAATAACCGAATCGACCGGAGTTGAAATCGTCAAAAGCCTGAAGTATCTCTTCTTTGCTGTTCATCACAAAGGGACCGTAGCTCACGATAGGCTCATTGAGCGGTTCGCCACTCATTACCAATACAGTAGTGTCGGGCGATGTGGCGCGAACGGTAAACGTCTCTCCTTCGTTGGCAAATTTCACCAGATTGTCCGTAGGAACATCTTTTCCGTTCACCAAGGCATTTCCGCGTACCACCAGTACTGCCGTGTTGTAGTGTGCCGGGAACGAGAATGTGGCTTCGCCGCCTTCGTTGAGATGTGCATTCATCAGTGCGATGGGAGAGTGTGTGCGTGCCGGTCCTGTGCAACCATTGTATTCTCCGGCTATTATCTCTATGATACCGCCGTTGTCGGGCAATTCGTGACGTCCCATCTCCTTGTTGGCTATGCTTTGGTAACTCGGTGCAGACATCTTGTCTTTTTTCGGCAGGTTTGTCCAGAGCTGTACCATTTGGAAAGTTCCGCCTTTCTTGCTCCATTCCTTTGCATGATATTCTTTGTGCAGGACGCCGCTTGCCGCAGTCATCCACTGTACATCTCCTTTTCCTATGACGCCTCCGTGTCCTGCGCTATCGTGGTGTTCCACTTCTCCTTCGTAAGCTATGGTGACCGTCTCGAAACCTCTGTGCGGATGTACGCCTACGCCTCTCGGTATGTCGCCGGGTGCAACTTCCATCTTTGCATTATAGTCCAGCAGCAGGAACGGGTCCATATTGTACATAGACAATCCGGGAACGGAAGGGATGAAATTGTGTACTCTGAATCCATCGCCTACCCAGTGTGTTTCTTGCGGATGCGTGATAAACGCGATTTTCTTTGTTGTCATCTTTAGTCCTTTCTTTTTTATTTCGATACAAAATTACTCCCTCTCCGTAAGTCGTGCATTGATGTATGTTAAGTAATGTGCGAAGTCCCGGTGTAGGCTTCCCGTTCTTGAGAAATCGAAAGTCGCCAAGTCGAAGAGGTGAGTTTGAGAGTCGGCGAGTTACGAGTGAGAGTGCCTGTTTGTGCAGAAGCTGCCGTGTTGTTTTCTTATACCTGTTATATATAGGAACGTTTCTTTTTCCGTGCTTTCACACTCCTTTTCCGAACCCGTTTGTAAGCTGTTCTGATAGGGTTTTGTTGTTAACATTCTTTGACGCTGTTGTCATCGCGATAGCAACATGTTCTTATCGCGATAGCAACATGATGCTATCGACTTGACAACATGTTGTTATCAAATCGGCAATATGTATATAATTTGAAGGGGCGAGTTTTTGAGTTG
>JBGXXU010000071.1:0-5592 GCA_041814865.1 Phocaeicola sp.
CTACAACGGCTTCCTGATACGTTTATGATGTTAACATTCTTTGACGCTGTTGTCATCGCGATAGCAACATGTTCTTATCGCGATAGCAACATGATGCTATCGACTTGACAACATGTTGTTATCAAATCGGCAATATATAGTTGATTTGAAAGGACGAGTTTTTGATTTGAAAAAGGTGAAAGAAGAGAGTGAGGTCTTTAGTAGAAAACCTCCGATAACTGACCTCCGACAACCGACTGCACGCGAAAAACCTCCCCTACACTCTTGTTTAGCCGTACCAAGCTTTGTACTTTTGTCTTTCTCTATATCGAATAGACATTATGGCAAAAATGAATGATGAAATAAAGAAAGCATGCGAAGTGCTGGCAAAAGGTGGTGTGATACTGTATCCCACCGACACGATTTGGGGTATCGGGTGCGATGCAACGAACGAAGAGGCTGTAAAACGTGTGTACGAAATAAAAAGACGTATGGATAGCAAAGCACTCTTGTTATTGATAGACAATGATGTAAAACTTACATATTATCTTCGGGAAGTGCCGGCTGTGGCGTACGACCTCATCGACCTCTCTACAAAACCACTGACCATCATTTACGACGGTGCGAGAAACCTGGCTTCCAATCTTATTGCCGAAGACGGAAGTGTAGGTATTCGGGTTACGAACGAAGAGTTTTCCAAACAGTTGTGTTTCAGATTTCGCAAAGCCATCGTGTCTACTTCTGCCAATATCAGCGGAGAGCCCTCGCCTGCTTGTTTTGCAGAGATAAGCGAAGACATCAAACAAGCCGTAGACTATATTGTGGACTTCCGTCGCCATGAGCAAGGGGGTGCAAAACCTTCGAGCATCATCAAACTCGGGGTGCGCGGCGAAGTGAAAATCATTCGTGAATAAGGAGAAGTATCATGGAGAGTACACAACGCATCAATCTGCTACAACGTTTTTTCCAATGGCGTGAACGCTATCTCACCGACCGCCAATTTCTGCTTATTCTGAGTTTTATCATAGGAGTGTGTACCGCACTTGCCGGTTATACATTAAAACATTTGGTGGAATATATCAAAGAATTGCTGACACAAGGCTTCGATGTGACGGGAGTCAACTGGTTGTATCTTGTTTACCCGGCTTTGGGTATTTTGATTACAGGTTTGGTGGTACGTTATATCATTCGCGACGACATCAGTCACGGTATAACGAAAATACTCTATGCCATTTCACGGCGGCAAAGCCGCATCAAACGACATAATGTTTGGTCGTCCATTATGGCATCTTCTATCACCATCGGTTTTGGTGGTTCCGTGGGAGCCGAAGCACCCATCGTTTTGACGGGTTCTGCCATCGGTTCCAATTTAGGCAGTTTATTTCGTTTAGACCATCGAACGCTTATGTTGTTGGTGGGTTGCGGAGCTGCAGGCGCAGTGGCAGGTATCTTCAAAGCTCCCATTGCCGGATTGGTTTTCACCATAGAAGTCATCATGATAGATTTGACGATGGCTTCGCTTCTTCCATTGCTTATCAGCAGTGTGACGGCAGCTTCTGTTTCTTATTTGCTGTCGGGTTCCGAAGCCATGTTCGCTTTTCGCATGGATGAGCCTTTTCTACTCGAGCGTATTCCTCACGCCATCGTGCTCGGCATGGTTTGCGGTATCATTGCGCTTTATTTCATTCATTCCATGAATTGGTTCGAAGACGTTTTTCGCAAATACACCAATCCTTATGTGAAATTTCTCATCGGCGGTACGGTGTTGAGTGTACTTATCTTCTTCTTCCCATCGCTTTACGGAGAAGGCTACGATACGATACACATTCTTATCAACGGAAGTACGCAAGCCGAATGGGATGCTGTGATGGATGGTTCGCTTTTCTACGGCAATGCTTCCTGGTTGGTTCTTTATCTGATACTGGTCATTGTATTCAAATCATTTGCCACGAGTGCCACGAATGGCGGTGGTGGTTGCGGTGGTACATTTGCTCCCACGCTCTTTCTGGGTAGTGTGGTGGGGTTCGTGTTTGCTTATCTTTCCAATCTCTTTCAGATAGGCAACACTTATCTGCCCAACAAGAACTTTGCTTTGATGGGAATGGCAGGATTGATGAGTGCCGTTATGCACGCTCCGCTTACAGGCGTATTTCTTATTGCCGAACTGACGGGAGGATACGACTTGTTTCTGCCTTTGCTCATCGTATCGGTATCCTCATATCTCACCATCATGATGTTCGAACCGCACAGTATTTATGCCATGCGACTTGCCAAACGAGGCGAACTGGTGACACATCACAAAGACAAATCGGTATTGTTGCTGATGAACATAGAGGATATCATAGAAACAGACTTTCTTTCCGTGCGACCGCAAATGGATTTGGGCGAAATGGTCAATGTGGTTTCTCGTTCGAAACGCAATCTTTTTCCCGTACTCAATGCGCAGGAAGAGTTGGTCGGTGTCGTGGTGTTGGATGACATTCGCAACATCATGTTCCGCCACGAATTATACCATCGCTTCCATGTAGAACGCTTCATGACGGCGCCGAAAGTACGCATTTATACTACAGACAGCGTAGAAGTCATCATGCGCAAGTTCGACGATACCGCCGCTTGGAACTTGCCCGTAGTAGACGAATCAAACAGATACAAAGGATTTATTTCGAAGTCGAAGATGCTCAACACTTATCGTCAGGTATTGGTAGACTTCTCGGCAGAATAACAAATACATTATGGAAAAGAAAGAGCTCAGAATAGTGTACATGGGTACACCCGAATTTGCAGTGGAAAGTCTGCGTCGTCTTGTGGAAGGCGGATATAACGTGGTGGGTGTCATCACGATGCCCGACAAACCCGTAGGAAGACACGGCAGTGTGTTGCAACCAAGCCCCGTAAAGACTTACGCACTCTCGCAAGGATTGAAAGTCTTGCAACCGGAAAATCTCAAAGACGAAGCATTCGTTGAAGAATTGCGTGCCTTGCAAACCGACTTGCAAATCGTGGTGGCTTTCCGTATGTTGCCCGAAATCGTGTGGTCGATGCCACGTTTGGGCACGTTCAATCTGCACGCTTCGCTCTTACCGCAATATCGCGGAGCGGCACCTATCAATTGGGCTGTCATCAACGGAGAAACAGAAACAGGTATCACTACTTTCTTTCTCCAACACGAGATAGACACGGGCGATATCATCGACAAAGTAAGTATCCCCATTCACGATACGGATAATGTAGGCATTGTACACGATAAATTGATGGTACTCGGAGGCGACTTGGTGCTGAAGACAGTGGATGCTCTTCTTGCAGGAAAAGTTACGACCACACCGCAAGATATATTGGCAGACAGAAGTACACTGAAGCCTGCGCCGAAGATATTCAAGGAAACTTGTCGTATCAATTGGCAACAAGAAGTAAAACGTGTGTACGACTTTGTGCGTGGACTTTCTCCTTATCCTGCGGCATGGACTTCGCTTTGCACACCCGGAAGTGTGCCGGTAGTCATGAAGATATACGATAGCGAAAAAATAATTTGCAATACTTCTCTTGCACCCGGTATGATAGATACGGACGGCAAGAATTATCTTCGCATCGCTTGCATGGATGGTTTCTTGAATATCCTTTCAATACAAATTGCCGGAAAGAAACGCATGTCGGTAACCGATTTCCTCAGAGGTTTCCGTTGCGAAGACGATATGCTGGTAAAATAATTACTTTTCCTGCTTTTACAAGAAAACAGTCGGTAACTAAACGCATTAGTTACCGACTGTTTTTGTTTATGTTTCGAGAAAAAGAGGTTACACATTATACGTACTCGAAGAAGTATTTCCGCCGTGTCCTGTCCAATTCTCGTGGAAGAACTCGCCACGCGGACGGTCTATGCGTTCGAACGTATGCGCACCGAAGTAATCGCGTTGTGCTTGGAGCATGTTGGCAGGGAGTCGTTCGGTAGTAAGCGAGTAAAAGTAATTCAGCGCAGTAGCGAATGCCTGTACCGAAATACCCGACAACGCGGCATCTGCCACGATGGAACGCCAAGCAGGAAGGGAAACTTCTATTTCATTGCGGAAGTAATCGTCGAGTAAGAGGTGAGGTAAAGCGACATTGCGTTCGTAAGCTTCTGCTATCCTACCGAGAAAAGCAGAGCGTATGATACATCCGCCGCGCCACATACGTGCGATGGAAGCCAAATTCAATCCCCAACCGTTGGCATCGGACGCTTCTTTCATCAAAGCGAAGCCTTGTGCGTAAGATACCAGTTTCGATGCGTACAGACTGTCGTGCAATTGGTCTGCCAACAGGCGCGCTTCCTTGTTGATATGTTGTGTGCGAGGGAAGGATTGCGAAGCCAGTACACGCAAATCCTTGCGTGCCGACAAACTGCGCTCGTACACGGCTGAAGCTATCAGATTGAGTGGCGAACCGTATTCCAGAGAATTGATAACAGACCACTTGCCCGTACCTTTTTGTCCTGCGGTATCGAGAATCATATCTATCAAGGCTTCTCCTTTATCGTTGCGATGCGCTAATATGGCAGCAGAAATTTCCACCAGGTAGCTATTGAGTTTTCCTTTGTTCCATTCGGCAAACACGGCACTCATATCATCGTTGGTAAATGAGCCTTGTCGTTTCATCACTCCGTAAGCTTCTGCTATGAGTTGCATATCGCCATATTCTATACCGTTGTGCACCATTTTGACAAAGTGACCCGAACCGCCACCGCCTACCCAGGCACAGCAGGGTGTACCGTCGTCCGCTTTGGCTGCAATCGTCTGAAAGATGGGAGCAATGTGTTCCCATGCTTGTACCGAACCGCCGGGCATGATGGCAGGACCATTCAAAGCACCTTCTTCACCGCCGGAAATTCCCGTTCCCACGAAGTGAATACCTCTGGCGGAGAGAGTTTTCTCGCGGCGTTCGCTGTCTTCCCAATTGGAATTACCACCGTCTATCACGATGTCGCCGGCTTCCAAATATGGCAACAAGCCTTCGATGACCATATCCACAGGTTTTCCGGCACGTATCATCATCATGATTTTGCGAGGACGTTCCACGCTTTCCACAAAAGCTTTCAAATCTGTGAAACCTTGAAAATTTTTGCCAGCTCCGCGTCCTTCGATAAAGTTCTTCACCACATTTGCTTCCGTTCCTTCTGCACGGTTGTATACAGATACCCGAAAGCCGTTGCGCTCCATGTTAAGCGCTAAATTCTCACCCATTACGGCGAGCCCGATTAGTCCGATATTTGATTTCATATATTTTTCCCGATTTATTAGACAAGAGACATCCCTTGTTCTCGTTTTATAGCACAAAGTTAGTGATATTCCCACCCAAAAGAAAAAATCTCCTTCTTCTTTCCCATAGATAGGTTCTATGTGCTCATAGATGAAAACTCTCAGTGGGGAGAAAAAGTCGTATTTGTTCTCGAAAGTTGTGCAGTATAGGATTAGTACTCTACCCTTGTTCCCCGACATGCTCCGCTTGCGAAAAACACTTCTCCTTGTAACTTATCAACTCAAAAACTCGTCCCTTCAAATTATATATATATTGCCGATTTGATAACAACATGTTGTCAAGTTGATAGCATCATGTTGCTATCGCGATAAGAACATGTTGCTA
>JBGXXU010000072.1:0-4174 GCA_041814865.1 Phocaeicola sp.
AACAAACTATATATTGCTGATTTGATAACAACATGTTGTCAAGTCGATAGCATCATGTTGCTATCGCGATAAGAACATGTTGCTATCGCGATGACAACAGCGTCAAAGAATGTTAACATCATAATCGCATCGAGAAGGCATCGTAGAGGCGTTTTTTTCTTCTGCGGAGATAACTGTTTTCAGACGGTTTCGTCGATGAAAAGAGTGTGCGAAACATTCGTTTTTTGCAAATACAGGTGCTTTATTCTTCGGAAGACACGGAAAAGTCGTGGAAAAGGTTCGCGCTTTGCTCGCATGCGCCTATCTTTGCTTTCATCAAAATCAAAAGGATGATGGCACACCCATTGACTATTTTCAAGTATTGTCCCTGCTGTGGTTCGGCAAGGTTTGTGGAAAAAGACGAGATGGCAAAGCACTGTTTGGATTGTGCTTTCGTGTATTATTTCAATATCAGTGCGGCGGCAGCGGCATTTATTGTCAATGACAACGGAGAGTTGCTCGTATGCAAACGTGGCAAAGAGCCGGCAAAAGGCACCCTCGATTTACCGGGCGGTTTCACGGCACTGCATGAAACCGGCGAAGAAGGCATCGAAAGAGAAGTAAGAGAAGAAACGGGTTTGAAAATGACAGCGTGTCGGTATTTGTTTTCGCTTCCCAATATATATCCTTACTCCGGTTTTACGGTGCATACATTGGATGCGTTTTATCTCTGTCGGGTAGAAGATACAAGGTGTATCGAAGCACAAGACGATGTCTCGGAAGCATATTGGATACCTTTCGGACAATTGAACCCTGACGATTTTGGATTGGTATCCATACGTAAAGCCGTACGACGATTTGTGGAAGAAGCGTTGTACCTTGATATATAAAACGAACTCACCCTCGTTACGATGCCGTAACGAGGGTGAGTTTTGTTGTTTCGATACCGTTTTACTCTGCTTTCAATGTGTAGAGTTCGGGAGTTGCGCTGGATTCTCCATCAGAATTGAGCATTTCGAGCGCGCCTTCTTTTACTTTGTAAAGACTCTTTTCGCCATCTTTTGAAGTCAAAGTCAGCATGTCGCCTTCGCGTACATAAGTACCTTCTGTCACTTCTGCTTTGTCTTTGCTCTTGCCTTCTTTCGGTGTTTCGGTCAATGTGTATTTACCGTCTTCCAATTGCAAGCTTACAATGAATGCCACTGCATCGTCGGCTGCGGGAATTTCGCCTTTGTAAGTCTTAGCCAAAGCGATTTCTTTTACTTCAACAACTTCTGCCATTACGGAATCTGTTGTTTGTTCTGCATTTTGTGCTTTGTTGCCGCAAGCTGCGAGCGATAACGCAGCGAGGGAAACTACAAATAATTTTTTCATAATCATTTTTGTTTTTGTGAATGTATTTTTTGTCTCACGCTGGGGGCAAATGTAAAGGCTTTTATTGCTTATGCAACTTGGCGTTCATCTTTTTTTTCATTTCAGTTCGAATACGGGATTATTTTCAGAACTTTTAATACTGTATTCGAAGCCTTCCCATGAAAACTTCGTGAGGTCTTCGGGATTATCTATGCGGTTCTTGATGATGAAACGCGTCATTTCTCCCCGACACATCTTGGCATAAATCACAACGGTGGTGGCTTTGCCGTTCTTGTAAGTGACGAATTCGGGACTTATCACACGTACGGAAGA
This sequence comes from Phocaeicola sp., assembly GCA_041814865.1. Taxonomy (GTDB): domain Bacteria; phylum Bacteroidota; class Bacteroidia; order Bacteroidales; family Bacteroidaceae; genus Phocaeicola. The sequence goes on from JBGXXU010000072.1 coordinate 1,666, forward strand.
CTGTATGCGTTGCCAGTCGAACAAATGTTGCATCTCCGCACTTGCCAGATTTATCAAAACACCGCCTTGTTTGCGAATTTCTTCGATGAAACGGTCGGTCAGTACGCTCTGCCAATAGCGGAACATCGTTTCTTCGTGATGACAACCGAGTCGTACGTCGCCTTCCAAACGATAATTCTTTATCGCATCCAGCGGACGCAACAAACCGTACAGAAAAGAAGTTATACGCAAGTGCTCCTGCGCATAGAGAAAGTCCTCTGGCGTGAAGTCGGCAGGATGCAGACGCTTGAACACCATGCCGGTGTAAGACAGTATAGCCGGCAATGCAGGAGGTTCGTCGGCAAAGAACTCTTTATATCGAAGCAGGTTTTCTGCCGCAAGTTTGTTATTGACACGCAATAGTCGTCCCAACGTGTCGCTATCCAATGTGGACAATTCCAAAGCATGATGTCGTGCTTCTTCCAAATAAAGAGGAATGGTGGTGTAGGGCGTATTTATCTTTGTTTTGTGCGTCATTGTTTTTGCGCACGAGATGAAAGTCATCATAAGCGTATATATAATATGTAAAGCGAAAGTGTCAGACCAATCCGAACTTCTCCAGGAGGAAAGACGCATTCATATTGCGACAGATGCCGGGACGAAGCAAATAAGTATATACCACGTCCGTATCCGAGAAATCTATTTCGAAACAAATGTTGCTGAAACGTTGCGGATAAGTCTGTTCCAATTCGCCCAGTCCGAGGTCGTGTGTGGCAACTATGCCCGATATGGGCGTGGAGAAACTCGTCAGTTTGCCGAGAAAAGCCTTAGAGCCGTTGAGCTTGTCTACGGAATTGGTGCCTTTCAATATCTCGTCCAAGAGGATAAACAAGGGCTTCCCTTCGGTTATCAATTGGTGCAAGTGTTGCAGGCGCAGCAGTTCGGCATTGAAGTAAGAGATACCGTTGCCCAGATTGTCTGTTGTGCGCATGCTTGTGAAGAGACGCATCGGCAAGAAAGAAAAACTTTCGCTTGCCACCACATTGCCCGATAGTGCCAGGACCAAATTCAAACCTACGGCACGCAAGAAAGTGCTCTTGCCCGACATGTTGGCACCCGTCATGATATAAATCCGTGTGCTATCCGTACTGAAATCGTTTTTTACGCCTGTACGCATCAATGGATGCAGTATGCCTTTTGCTTCCAATGGTTTGTTTCCTTCTTGCGGTTGTACGAAGTGAGGATGGTTCACTTTATAGTTTGCCATGCACAGCAATGCTTCATATTTGCCTACTTCTGCTTCCCACGCGGATACAAGTCGGGCGTATGAGCGAAACCAATGGTTCAAGCGACGGATGAGGTATAAATCTTTCAAGAAGATGGCATTGAAGACGATGGTAAGCAATGCGTTGCTTCGGTTGTCCAGTGTGTTTTGCAAGTTGTGCAGTTCTTTGTATGCTTTCAGAGCCTGTGTCTCGTGCAGGTTTTGCTTTATCTCTTTCAGCAAAGGGGCATGCAAATCTCTTTCTTCTATGGCGCGAATCAAGTGATATGTATGTGCTATTTTCCCGAGAACGCCTTCCGTCAGTCTTGTCACTTCTTTCATTTGTTTGGAACAAAGCAATGTCAGGCAGACATTGAAGGCGCAGACGGTGGTGAAGAGTACATAATTGCCTTTCCAAATGCCGGCAAACAGTGCAAGGATGGTAAGCAGGTGCATGAGGACGAGCAGGAAAAAGCCTTGACGATTGGACGGAAAACTGTCCTGGCGAATGCTTTGTGTTGCTTCGGCTTCCCAATCGAGAGAACTTGTGGGATACAACTCTCCCAAAGCAAAAAACGATAGATTATCGTGAGGATGCTGTGCCAATTCGTCGACGCAGGCTTGTCTTTCGCGAATGGCAGATATATCCATCAACGGAGTGGAGAGCCACTTTGCCAGAGTATCGCGTCCCCAGATGGTGGATGCTCTGTTTATTTCGCGAAACAGAGAATAACTGCCGAATACGTCAAGGTCTGTGGCGTACTCGTGCGACGTCGATGCGTATTCTTCTCCCGCAGGCAAGGTCGTCATATCGCCATCGAGATAAGCCTGTTCGCGTACGTACACATCCAAGTGTGCTTTGAGATGAGCGCATTTTCGCTCCAGTGCCTGGTGTAGATACAGTACGCCGATGAAAAAAAGCAGACACAATACCGTAACCCAATAAGCGGAGGCATCGTTGGTCCATAGATAAATCCCTGCGAGAATGCCGACAAAGAGCAACAAGCGTGCCCATGAGCATATCAGGCTCCATTTATGGAATCGTTGCAGGTCGTGTTTCAGTTGTGCGATGTCTGTCGTATAGTTTGTTTGTTCCATCTTCTCGAATAGAATTGTCCGTGTAAAGATAGCCCAAAGTTCAGTGGCAGGCTCTTTTTGCAGAAAGAAAACACAGCAAGCACGCTTCTTCGGGTTGTGACAGTGCAGAAAAGTCGCTTTTTTGATGAAAGAAAAATGCCTCTACAATGCCTTCCTGATGCGATTATG
>JBGXXU010000073.1:0-6274 GCA_041814865.1 Phocaeicola sp.
ATAACGGCTTCTCGATGCGATTATGATGTTAACATTCTTTGACGCTGTTGTCATCGCGATAGCAACATGTTCTTATCGCGATAGCAACATGATGCTATCGACTTGACAACATGTTGCTATCAAATCGACTTCAGCAACACAGTTTTTCGATATAGTTTTTTCTGTCGAAAAGATACGGAGAATACATCTTCGAGAAGAAAAAGAAATAGAACGTCACGTATAGAAAGTTCTCTCACAGTATATCATTTTGCATCCGAAAAGTCTTAATTTTGCCGATAAGACTTATAAACAGACACAAAATGAACAAAAAAGCAATAGCAATCATCGTATTGCTCATCCTCATAATAGGCGGTATATCCTATTATGCAATGGAACAAACCAAAAAGAATAAGGAGATGAGCGAACTCTTTGCCGTGGAAAAACAGGAAATGGAAAACGAGTACGACTCCTTTGCAAAGCAATACAACGAACTGCAAATACGCATCAACAACGACTCTTTACAATTCAAGCTGGAAGCCGAAAAGATTAAAACACAACGCTTGCTCGAGGAGCTACGTCAAGTGAAGTCGACCAACACTGCAGAAATTCTGCGCCTGAAAAGAGAACTTGCAACGGTACGTGCCGTGTTGCGTAGCTATGTAATACAAATAGACTCGCTGAACAGAATAAACGAGGCTTTGACCAAAGAAAACCACGAAGTAAAAGAGAAATATACAGCTGCCACTGTGCAAATATCCAACCTTTCGCAAGAAAAAAAGACACTCAACGAGAAAGTAAACCTTGCCGCACAGCTCGATGCCACCGGTATCAGCATCGCTCCACTCGACAAGAAAGGCAAGCGCACGAACAAAATCAGCAAGGTAAAAACTCTTGCCATACACTTTACCATCGTAAAGAACATCACAGCCGAAACAGGCAATCGCACCATATATATACGCATAGCGAAACCTAACAACGAGATTTTGAGTAAAAACGGAGATACTTTCGCTTACGAGAACAAGCAACTGACCTACTCCGTGAAGAAATATATAGAATACACCGGCGAGGAACAAACCGTTACCGCCTATTGGAACGTAGAAGAATACTTGCCTGCGGGCACATATACGGTACACCTCTTTGCAGACGGAGTGATGATAGGGAAAGGCAGTTGTTCGATAGAGTAATTTCCAAAGAAAACGAACATGAGAAAAAACAAATCGATAAAAGTATGTATCGCATTGGCTGCCTGCGGACTCTTCACAGCTTGCGGAGAAGACCGCACGCACGAATACCTGGCAATGACCGGTGCGCAACATTGGATTTACGAAACAGCCGAAACGGACTATCTCTACAACGAAGAACTGACCGAGCCTGAAATGAAAACTTACTTTTTGGCTCCCAACAATTTTCTACAAAAAATAGTATCGACGAAAGACAGCAAAAACGGAACTTACTTCTCACATGTAGATTCGGTAGCCGTCGTCTCGCGCGCCTCAAGTACACAACTCTCTTTCGGTTTCGAATCCACGCTTTTGTCCGGAAGCAACAATGCAGTACGCGTATTGTACACTTATCCCAACTCGCCCGCAACGGATGCAGGCATCAAACGCGGCGATTGGATTATTGCAATAAACGGTACAGCCATTACCTCCTCGTTATACAATAGTGCTTTGGTACGCCCGCGCACGGCACAGCAAATAACACTGGGGACACCCAATGCAAATGGCGGATACGATACACTGAAACACGTACAACTCTCAGCACCCCGATACGTAACGGAGAACCCCATTTACAAAAGCAATACTTTCACCGTAAGCACAAAGAAAGTAGCCTATCTCATGTACAACTCATTCACCAAAGACGAGAATATACAGTTGTCTCAAGCCGTTGCCGACATCGCAGCTTATGCTCCCGATGATATGATATTGGATTTGCGCTATAATTCGGGAGGGTATCTCTCTACCGCTCAACTGTTGGCTACGCTTATTGCCCCGCAAAATGCAGCCAACCAAACATTCTTGAATTTGACGTCCAATACACAACTCAATCGTCAAGAAATCATTCGTTTCGACCGCACGGGTATTTCCGTTCCTCAACTGAATTACAATCGTCTGTTCGTGATAACATCCGATTATACGGCATCGGCATCGGAAGCCCTCATACACGGACTGAAACCTTATTTGGGCGACAGACTTATCCAAGTGGGTACAACGACTTACGGAAAGAACGTGGCACAAACGCTGTACACCAACGTACAGCATCCACTCTTGGAACTTTGGCTTACCACCTCCCTTATTTCCAATTCGGAAGGCAACAGTTATGCCAATGGACTTGCACCTGCTTACGAAATCAGCGAAGACTTTTCGGGTTCTCTCTCCGACGACATTTTGGGAACAGCAACAGAACAACTCGTGGCTCCCATAGCGCAATACATTTCTTCGGGAAGCTTCCCCACAACAACCACAGCCCGACGAAAGTACGAGAAACGTCTTGAGTCAATTTCGCTGACAAGACAAATCCCTCTATTACGCCGATGAAAAATTTGTTCTTCTCTTTACAACCCGTACGATATATACTGACGCTGTGTATCGTACTCTCCATCCTGCCGTCGACAGCACTTTCCATTGTCAAAAAAGTACAGATAAACATCACCGTACTCAATAGTCAAGGAATACCGCAATCAGGTTTGAAATTGACAATATCGGGAAATGAAACCGAATACTTCAGTGATGAAAAAGGAGCATTCTCTTTCGAATATGAATACGACTCGGAAAAAGGACAGTTAGCTACCATTCATCACAGACGACCGGAAGATGGTGTCGCTCGCACATTCAGTCTTTACGACGAAACTTTCAACAAAACTTTTTACATAGACTCGCCCGTAGATATACAAATCTATAAGCGAGACAATACGGTTTTTGCATTGAACGGTATTATTCGCTCAATGACAGGCGAACCTTTGAAGAATGCCAACATCTCTTCCAGAGGAAGTTCCCGACAAGTATTCAGTGGAGAAGATGGAACTTTTTCTCTATCGGCAAACTATAATCAAGCCATCGTGATACGTGCCGATGGATATGAAAACACCGTATTACCGGTTGCGCGTTTCCTGGAAAGCATGGGTACTCCGTACACCATATATCTACGTCCCATCAATGTAGACAAAGTATACACCGTAGCACGCAACATGCCACAATTCAAAGGGGGGATGAAAGCTATGCAAACTTACCTGAATGAACATCGAAAACCATTGAAAGCATCGGGTGTCGTAGTGGTACAATTCATAGTGGAGGTGGATGGCAAATTGACTTCTCCCATTGTAGTTCGCCCACTCTCGCCCGAAGCAGATGCGGAAGCCTTACGCCTGGTACAACAAATGCCTGTATGGCAGCCGGCAGAACAAGGCGGTGTTGCGGTACGTTGTCGTTACTCCATTCCCATCACTTTTCCCAAGCAAAATCAATAAACCATTCACTTCATATAAGCCACGAGTCTGAACAGTACTTCACTATTCAGGCTCGTGGCTTTTGCAGGATACGATGCAACACTCTACAACGTGAAGCTAAGAAAAGAACAACGGGTGCCTCTCGTAAGAGAGAACACCCGCTGTCATCACGGAAAAACAAACAACATATTTTATGCTTCTTCTTTGCTTTGTTGTTCTTCGAATGCTTTCATCAACTTGGTTTGTACTTCTGCCGGCACAAGCTCGTAGCTGGCAAACTTCATGATGAACGAAGCTCTACCGCCCGTAAGCGAACTAAGCGATGTAGAATAGTTGGACATCTCGTTCAGAGGAACTTTGGCTGCCAATTTTTCATAACCTTTCTCACTACTCATACCGAGAATCAAACCACGACGTCCTTGCATATCGCTCATCACATCGCCGAGTTTGTCACTGGGTACAAATACTTCCACGTCATAAATAGGTTCGAGAATTTTCGGAGCAGCAGCTTTGAACGCTTCGCTGAAGGCATTACGACCTGCCAACATGAATGAGATTTCATTGGAGTCTACGGGGTGCATTTTACCATCGTACACGATGACGCGTACATCGCGAGCATAAGACCCGGTAAGCGGACCTTGTTCCATACGGCTCATGATACCTTTGAGTATTGCAGGCATGAAGCGAGTATCTATGGCACCACCCACCACGCTGTTGATGAAGACGAGTTTACCGCCCCATTCCAATTCAATGACTTCCGTACCTTTCACGTTGATTTTGAACTCTTGCCCGTTGAACTTGTACACTTCGGGCGTAGGCATTCCTTCGTAGTAAGGTTCCACGATGAGATGTACTTCGCCAAACTGACCGGCACCACCCGACTGTTTCTTATGACGATAATCTGCACGTGCGGCTTTGGTGATGGTTTCGCGATAAGGTATGCGCGGTTCGTAGAACTCGATAGGCAACTTATCGTTGTTTTCCATACGCCATTTCAAAGTGCGTAAGTGAAATTCTCCTTGTCCGTGTACCAATATCTGACGCAATTCCTTTGATTGCTCCACGACCCAAGTCGGGTCTTCTTCGCGCATGCGGTTGAGGAATACCATCATCTTTTCCGTATCTGCTTCGTTTACGGGACGAATGGCGCGTGAGTATTTAGGATTAGGATATTTGATGAAGTTGAAACGATTGTCACAGTCTTTACCATTCAGCGTATTACCCGTCTTCACGTCTTTGAGTTTCACCGTACAACCGATATCGCCGGCTCTCAGTTCGGTCACTTTCTCGCGATTGGCACCTGCACAAACATAAAGTTGTGCAATACGTTCTTTCGAGTTGCGGTCTGCATTGGTCAGGTCGTCGCCTTCTTTCACTACTCCGCTCATCACTTTGAAGTATTGCACGTCACCGATGTGCGGTTCTACTGCTGTTTTGAAGAAGAAGAGCGAAGTCGGTGCATCCACCGTAGGAGGTACGGGAACACCGCGCGTATTGTGTACGGTAGGCATTTCGTCTACGAACGGAATGACATTACCCAAGAATTCCATCAGACGACGAACACCCATACTCTTTCCTGCACATACGCAGAATACGGGGAACATACCGCGAGTAGCCAAACCACGACGGATACCTTCGCGCATTTCGTCTTCGGTCAAGGATTCTGTTTCAAAGAATTTCTCCATCAACGTTTCATCGTTTTCGGCTGCTGCTTCCACGAGACGCTTGTGCCATTCCATGGCTTTGTCCATTTCTTCTGCCGGGATGTCTTCGATGGTCGGCGCACCGCCTTCGGGACCCCAAGAGTATTTCTTCATCACCAATACGTCTATCAACGCATTGAAATCGGGACCTGTATTCAAGGGATATTGCACCGGTACCACTTTGCTACCATAATTGTCTGTCAACTGCTCCAAGACTCTGTCGTAGTCGCACTTTTCGCTGTCCAACTGATTGACAAGGAAAAGCACGGGTTTTCCCAACTTCTCCGTGTATCTGAAGTGGTTTTGCGTACCTACTTCGGGACCGTACTGCCCGTTGAGCAACAGCATGGCTGTATCCGTGACATTGAGTGCAGTCAAGGCTGCTCCCACGAAATCGTCACTACCCGGGCAGTCTATTATATTGAGTTTTTTACCATTCCATTCCACATGGAATACAGTAGAAAATACGGAGTATCCGTACTCTTGCTCTACCGGAAAATAATCACTTACAGTATTCTTTGCTGTAATTCGACCACGCCTTTTGATTATTCCACTCTCAAAAAGAAGGGCTTCTGTGAGCGTGGTCTTACCTGAACCGTCATTACCAAGGAGGGCAATGTTCTTGATTTCGTTTGTTTGATATACTTTCATGGTAATAAAATTTTGTTGTTTATATTCCAATGTGCTTTGCCTCTCTCCGACAAAGCATGCGCAAAATAGAAATTATTCTTAAAAAATGAGACAAATAGAAACATGTTATATAACATATTCTATATCCTCCCCAAAAGAAAGAAAAACCGAGATGAGATGACGTTGGCACAAAGCAAGGGCAATCTACTTTCTCCACATCGTCTCACGGGAAAACCTGCATCTTTCGAAGAAACGCACAATGCCGTGCGTGTGTCCCGGTGGTAAATTCGGTTGCTACGCAATGATTTTTCTGTCCGAAACAGCCTCGAAAAGTCGTGTTTTTGATGAAAGAAAAACGCCTCTGCAACGGCTTCTCGACGCGATTATGATGTTAACATTCTTTGACGCTGTTGTCATCGCGATAGCAACATGTTCTTATCGCGATAGCAACATGATGCTATCGACTTGACAACATGTTGTTATCAAATCGGCAATATATAGATAGTTTGAAGGGGCG
>JBGXXU010000074.1:0-6347 GCA_041814865.1 Phocaeicola sp.
CTTGTTGCAGGCGTTGACAGGTGAGTGGACTTCCGACTCCGAAAATGTGAAAAGCATTGCCGACTTGACGGACGTAGAAAAGCACATCGTGGAAACTACGGCAAAGGCTTATGGCATCACTCCGGAAGAAGCCATGAAAGAGTACTTCCTTAAGATTGAAGGAAAAGTGGAGGATAACGGTTCGCTTTGGTTCTGACGGCATAGCTTTTGCAGCACCATAGCAGAATAAGTGGGAAACAACCATCTACAACGAGTTGTTTCCCACTTGCTTTTTTATTTATGGTATGTTGAGTCTTCTTTCAAAACTCATATCCGATAGAAGAACGAAACCAGGAGAATTATACCGAATATCGCCGTACCGGTCCAAACCGGTATGGTCCCGTGACGAGGTTTCTCTACACTCTTGTGTCCGCTGATACGGGAAAAAAGATAAAATACTGCACCTGCTCCTATTGCTCCCATAAACATACCCATCAGAATATCGCCGGGATAATGTACACCAAGATACAGACGCGAATAACAAACCAGTACAGCCCATATCCACATAAATCGTGCAAGCCAACTACTCCGAAACAGAAACGTGATGAAGAAAGCCAACCCCCAACAGTTGCTGGAATGAGCAGACGGAAAGCCGTAAGAGCCGCCACGATAACCATCTACCACGTGAATAAATTGGCACAACGGATTGTCCGGATTGGAAGGACGCATACGGGCAAAGAAAGGACGCACGACTTGCGAGGTGAAACAATCCGTAAAAAGGATAATGACGACTATCGTTGCCAAGCAGCCCAGTACGATGCGCCAGTTATAATTGCGGATAATAGTATACAGAAGTGCGGCATATAGCGGTGCCCAAATGATTTTACCGCTCACCAGCCACATGAAACTGTCCAAAAAAGGCAGGCGCATACCGTTCACTGCCAACAGCAATTCGGTATCCAAGTGCTTTAATTCGTTCAATAGTTCTGTGGAGAGTATCATAATCTTATCGTTTACTGATGTCGTCGTATATCTTTTGCAGATAGGCTTTCCCTTTGTTCAAATGTTCTTCCGTCGCCGTACCTTTTTCGTAAACAACCCTTCCTGCAGTATTGTCGTAAATCAAGGTGTTGTCTTCCGTGACAATCCCGAAAGCATCCGGAACAGTAAAAAAGGCAAAATGAGGTACGGTATTGCTCAACATATCCTTGCTGAACGCAAACGAGTGGTGCGAAAGCCCCAATTGCCCCAATAAAGTAGCGGCAATATCCTGTTGACTGCCCAACACATCTATACGGCGAACACCATCGACAGCTCCTCCTATCCAAATCATGGGTATTTCGTAACGCTCCGGAATGAAGTTGCTGATGTTCGGTGGATACGCACCCAGATGGTCGGGTACCAATATCACAAGCGTATTCTTCCAGGCTGGCAATTGCTTGTATTCTTCCACGAAACGCCCGATGGCTTCGTCGGCATAAGCGAAAGCGTTCAGACATTTGTCCGGCAATCGTTGATATGGCACTTCGTAAGGTTCGTGCGAACTGGATGTTTGCAAAACCCTGAATGTAGGTTGTTCTCCCCGATAGGCTTTTATGTCTTGCAACAGTCGTTCGAAAACCAGATGGTCGGGTGCTCCCCACTTGCTTATGCGTTCGGCAAGCGGAAAGTCCTTGTCTTCCACTATCGAACTGAAGCCCGAAGCCATCAGATAGGAGCGCATATTGGTGAAGTTGGCATCGCCGCCGTAGTAATAGCTCGCTTTATAACCTGCGTCTACCAAACTTCGGGTTATCGAAGGGAGATGTGCCGTCTTGGCAGGGTATTTCATCAGACTCATGGTAGGTTGTGCAGGATAACCGCTCAATATGGAAACAAGTCCTCTGTCTGTGCGAAAGCTGTTGGCGTAAAAACGTGTGAAGAGCACGCCCTCTTGTGCCAACCGGTCCAAGTGTACGGTTACATCCGCCTTACCGCCGAGCGTAGCCATCAGATAATTGGAAAAGCTTTCCATCACCACGAAGAGAATATCCGGACGTCTCGTACGCAAGAGCTTTTCCGTACCATCGGAACCTGTATTTGTCATCGTGTCGAAAAGTGCGGTGGCTTGGGTGTCGTCCATGAAGCGGTATTGATTGCCGAAATCTTCCGCATGAAGCCAGGACTCCATGAGATTGAACAGTGGATTGACGGCTGCATGGTTTAGGCGTTGATTGGTGCTGTAATATGCTTTCCCCGTATTGGTCACGGATACCGTCACGCCACCTCTGATGGGTAGAGCGAGTGCACCGCCCAGCAGTAATAAAATGAGAGTGAGGGAGCAACGTTGTTTCAGCGACAAGATATTCGACGGCAATTTTACAGCAGTCAGACAGTAAATTCCGAAAGCCACGAGTGCAATGAGCAATACTGCCGTTGCCATGTACCAAAAACTCACGCTGGCAAAGGCTTCGCGAGGCGAAGAGAACAGATAGAACAGGGGAGTGGTATCCAACGGAAAGCCCCAAAAGTCGTACAAGGCGAGATTGGCAATCGTCGCCACAGACACCACTACGGAAAGCAAAGCGGTATAAATCCTGAACACGACCGTCAGCCACGAACCGTGCAACCATATGCCGACAATCAACAACAATGCGGGCAAGACTGTGAAATAACCTGCCATAGCCAGGTCCAGCGGTAAGCCATGCCATACTACCTCACAGTAGTCTGCAAATCCGCACGTTCCTATCAGTTGTCGGTACCTCAACAGAAACAATGGCTTCCCCAAAGCAAAAACCACCGTCCATAGAATAAAGATTTTGAAAAAGACAATACACCGTTGCAGCATGTTTTCTATGTTTTCACCGAAAGGATAACCTGCTCTTTTCTTAATTACGAGGGTACAAAAGTATGAATTTTACCACGCCTTTCCCAATGGTAGTTTTATAAAAAGAGAAAAAAGTCTTCTTCCCGAGTGTGTAACAGCCGAGTATTTTGGTAGATAATTGGAAATTTGTGTGACACGGTTTTCAAATTCCGCTTGGAGAGTTTTGTTCTTTTGTGCTGCGAGGCGACTTCTTGCTTAGGTATCTTTTCTTCTTTATATATGTATCGAATATCTATCTCATGCTGTTGGTGTTTTCGTCTATACAGTGTTGTGGGTGGTTGGCGAAATGCAAAACCACCGTTCGGGCACACTGCCGCTTCTCGAAGTGGCTTATGAGAACAGATAAAAATCCCAAGCATACGGATTTGTTTCCGATATGCTTGGGATACGATTTGTTTCGGGAAAGAGAGTGCCGGGTTATGCCGGAAATGCTCACAGGTTCAAGAACGTCATGATGCGCTGTACGGCACCGGCATGCGTCGCCACGTAAGAACCTGCTTGATGTCCTGCATGCGCCAATGCTTCGGGGTTGGTACGCATGCGATTGAATACGAAGTCGAAATCTTCTTCCGTTTGGATGACGAAACCTCCGCCACATGCTTTCAGTTCTATGGCTTCTTTGAAACGTTCGTGATTGGGACCGAACAGCACGGGGATGCCGTAGACTGCTGCCTCTGCGATGTTGTGAATACCTACTCCGAAACCTCCGCCTATATATGCCAGGTCGCCGTAACGATAGAGCGAAGACAGCAATCCGTATCCGTCTATCAGCAGACACTTGGCGTCTTTCACGTTTTCTTCTGTTGCCTTGGAATAGCGAACGGTCTTTCCTTGTATCTTCTTTTCTATATCCGAGAGGTGTGCTTCGTCCACTACGTGCGGAGCAATGATGATTTTCACGTCGGGCAAGGCATTGATGTGTGGTATGAATATCTCTTCATCGGCTTGCCATGAACTGCCTGCTACCAGCGTAAAGGCATTTCCTCTGAAACTCTCCGCTATGGGCAACTGTTTGGCTGCACGGCAAATGTCCAACACTCTGTCGAAACGTGTATCGCCTGTGACTGTGACATTGACGATGTCGTATTTGCGAAGCAGGTCTTTGGAGGGTTCGTTTTGTACGAAGATATGCGTGAAGTTTTTCAGCACCTCGCGATATGTCTTGCCATAAGAACGAAAGAATATCTGTTCTTCTCTGAATATGGAAGACACACTGTAAGTAGGTACTTGCCTATGGTGCAGTTCGTCCAGATAGTTTTTCCAAAACTCGTATTTGATGAAGAAAGCCATCTTCGGCTTTACCAGTTCCACGAAACGTTTGGCATTGCACGGCGTGTCGAGTGGAAGATAACATACCACGTCTGCACCTTCGTAGTGCTTGCGTACTTCATAACCCGACGGCGAAAAGAAAGTTTGCAAAATCTTGTACTGCGGATATCTTCTGCGGATTTCTTCGAGCAAAGGACGTCCTTGTTCGAACTCTCCCAACGAAGCGGCATGAAACCAAATGTAAGACTCGTTTTTCTCCAACTTTTGTTCCAATATGCGGAACGCCTCTTTTTGCCCTTTGCACATCATGGCTATCTTTCGCTTGAACAGAGATGCCAAATGTACGCCTATGCAAAAGAGGTATATTGCGATATTGTACATGCCCCTTACTTATTTCAATATAGCTACGGCACGACGAATACGCGCCACGGTTTCTTCTTTTCCGAGTACGGTTGTGATATCGAACATGTGCGGACCTTTGCCTTCTCCTACGAGGGTAAGACGGAACGCATTCATTATATTTCCCATGTGCAAACCGTTGTCCGAAATCCATTTCATCACAGTCTCTTCCTGATGTGCGGGCGAGAAGTCGGTCAAACCCTCTAACAAATCTGCCAAACGGAGCATTTGTTCGCCCGAGTCTTCTTTCCAGCGTTTCTTCACGGTCTTTTCGTCGTATTCCTGCGGTGCCACGAAGAAGAATTTACATACATCCCACAGTTCTTTTACGAAATTGACACGGTCTTTCATCAATCCTATCACAGTCTCCACTGTGGCGATGGGAGCATCTATGCCTTGTTCTTTCAAGATGGGGAGGAAGAGTTGTGCCAAGTCGGCGTTGCTTTTTCTGACGATGTATTCGTGGTTGAACCATTTGCCTTTTTCGTAGTCGAAACGTGCGCCTGCCTTGCTGCAACGTTGCAGGTCGAAGAGGCGTATCATTTCGTCCATTGTCATTAACTCTTGGTCGTTTCCGGGATTCCATCCCAGCAAAGCGAGGAAGTTCAGTACCGCTTCGGGCAAATAACCGGCTTCGCGATAGCCCGATGAGACATCGCCTGTTTTAGGGTCGTGCCATTCGAGCGGAAAGACGGGGAAGCCGAGACGGTCGCCGTCGCGTTTGCTCAGTTTGCCGTTGCCGTCGGGTTTCAACAAAAGAGGAAGATGGGCAAATCGGGGCATCGTATCCGTCCAACCGAATGCACGATACAGCAGAACGTGCAAAGGCGCGGAGGGCAACCACTCTTCGCCGCGTATCACGTGAGATACATCCATCAGATGGTCGTCCACGATGTTCGCCAAGTGATAAGTAGGCAGTCCGTCGGCAGATTTGTACAAAACCTTATCGTCGAGTATCGAAGAATTGATGACTACTTCTCCGCGTATGATGTCTTGTACGCGCACATCTTCGCCGGGTTCTATCTTGAAACGTACCACGTATGGCGTGCCTTCTGCCAAGAGGCGTTCTACTTCGGCTTTCGGCAGAGTGAGCGAGTTGCGCATGGTACCGCGTGTGCTTGCGTCGTATTGGAAGTTGGCGATTTCCGCACGTTTTGCATCCAATTCTTCGGGCGTATCGAATGCGATGTACGCTTTCTCGTTGGCAAGGAGTTGTTCCACGTATTTCTTGTAAATCTCTTTACGTTCGGATTGACGGTAAGGACCGCAGTTTCCACCGAAACTCACCCCTTCGTCGAAGGGAATACCCAACCATTTGAACGATTCGAGAATATATTCTTCCGCTCCGGGAACAAATCTGTTCGAGTCTGTATCTTCTATACGGAATATCAGTTCGCCTCCGTGTTGGCGAGCGAACAGGTAATTGTACAAAGCGGTACGTACACCGCCTATATGCAATGCGCCCGTAGGACTTGGCGCAAAACGAACTCTTACTTTTCTTTCGGACATACGCTGTCTGTTTTTATATTTTCCTGCAAAAGTACATGAAATAACCTCAGCTCGGCTTTCGGTAAGCAAGGTTTTTTCGTGTTGCAATGTGGGAGCGACTACCCGTCTCCTACATATTATATATAGACGGTCTGCCGAAGCTGAAACTTACCCACATATCCGAAAGCATCGACAAGACACGAAAATGCAGGATTTCTTCGTACCTCGTCAACTCCCGAACTTAGCACTTCAAACTATCTATATATTGCCGATTTGATAACAACATGTTGTCAAGTCGATAGCATCATGTTGCTATCGCGATAAGAACATGTTGCTATCGCGATGA
>JBGXXU010000075.1:0-5645 GCA_041814865.1 Phocaeicola sp.
CTTTGACGCTGTTGTCATCGCGATAGCAACATGTTCTTATCGCGATGACAACATGATGCTATCGACTTGCGTACATGTTGCTATCAACTTAGCAAACGCAACGTATCTTCTCCACAAACAAAACACAAGAAAAAAGGACTGTATAAATATACAGAAACGGCACCGTCGTACCGGGAACAGCACCCCGCTCATTCACCCCACAAGACACCCCATCCTCGCCTGTCCGTCACAAGAAATCGTCCGCACGCATCGCATCCGCACCTCGCACCCACCCCGACATCTGTTTTTACCTCCGTGCCCGAAGAAAACACAACAAATTGTTTGGTCGTTACAAATAAAGCCCTACCTTTGCACACGCAATTCGGGGTGTAGCTCAGCCCGGTTAGAGTACACGTCTGGGGGGCGTGTGGTCGCTGGTTCGAATCCAGTCACCCCGACTGATATTATTAAGGAGTTAAGTCATGGATGGACTTAACTCCTTTTTTTATAACATTTCGTCTAATACTATACTCATTGCATCACAACACGCTTAGTCCAAACTCTCATCTTAAATTTCATCATATAATTTATTAGCAACAAAGGAATTAGAAAGTATAAAATTTCTCTATATTACACAAAAACAACTACATTTGTAAACGATGATGAAGCATCGCCATAGAATACATCATTGATTATACAAACGTTATAGCAGAGATACATGTTTACAATATCCCAAGTTAGTAAAGTCACTTCTCATCGTAGATACTTTTCGCAAAACCGCTGGGGGTCTTATTCTAAGAAAGATTTTATCATTATACCTGCCGGGACATCCTCTTATTATCTTGGAGAAACCATAAATTATCAACAAACCGGATATGGAATAACAGAAAGAGGAGAAGAAAGCTATTATTCAATTCATTAAATAAAAAACACCATGAAACAATGTCATTACCTTTTACTGACGATTCTTTTTCTTCTGTCGGGATGCAACAATAATAGCGAAAAGCCTTACTTCGATGAAAATATAAAGATTGCCTCTAAAAAATATGCAACATGCGATGGAGAGTCAAGCCACTTGTATACCTATTTCTTGTATTCCGATAACGGGGAAAAATGGGAGGTACTTCATACGCTCGAGGGAATGGAGTATGAGTTCGGATATGAATACACCATACTCGGTCAGTTAGATACCAAACGCCTTGAAAACGGTGAACTCACCCGTAAAATAACAGTTACGAAAGTGCTTTCCAAAGTAAAAAAAGAATCAGAAGGTATTCAAGCTTATCAAGTCGTATCCAAAGAAATACCGATGGGTACGCCTTGCGATAAAATAGCCGATTATAAATAAAAATCATCAAAAAGACGCTTACAGCAGAGACGCTTCAGGGAAAAGCGTTATTCTCCTCCTGATTTCTTGAACTTGAGAAAGGAGAGAAAGTTGCTCCATCGTGATTGTAGGCACACTTGGCTTTTCACAAACAAAAATCGAGTAAAAGAACATTATGCTTCTACTCGATTTTTTATTAAAGTAATATAGGTCACAAAGTCCGACCTACTTCACGATATACTTCTTCATGCCTGGCGTGGAATACGTTTGCATTCTGCCTTTGCTATCGGAATAGATAAAGAAAGTCTCTATTTCGGGATGCGATGCACAGATACGTTTGGCAGCTTCGAGACCCATCACCATGAAAGCGGTGGCATAAGCGTCGGCAGTGGCACAGTCTGCCGCCACCACCGTAGACGAAAGGATATTGTGCTGAACAGGATAACCGGTACGCGGGTCTATGGTATGAGCGTACTTCTTGCCGTCTTTGTAGTAAAAGTTGCGATAATTGCCCGACGTCGCCATACCACGATTGGTAATATCCAACACGGCATACAACTCTTGGTTTACGGAGAGCGAGTCGTCTATGGGTTTGTTGATACCTATTTTCCAACTCTCTTTGCGGTCGTTCACACCGGCAATACGCAGTTCGCCGCCTATATCTATCATATAGTTTGTTACACCTTTTCGTTCCAGCAATCGCGCCACACAGTCTACGCCATAACCCTTGGCTACGGAACTGCAATCCAACATCAATCGCGGGTCCGACTTCCTAATCTTATTGTTTTTCAGCTGTACTTTCTCGTATCCTACGAATTGACGGATACTGTCTATTTGTGCTTGATTGACATTCATCGCTTTCTTGAAACCAAAGCCCCACACATTGACCAGAGGTGCCACCGTAATATCGAACGCGCCATCTGTCGTTTTGGAAATGCTTTGAGACAAGCGAAAGACGTCTTCGAACATCTTGTCCGTATCTGCGCTTTGGTTCATATTGATGCGAGAAATGGTGGAAGTACTGTCGAACGTGGAGAGCGACTTGTTCACTCGTTCCAATTCGGCATCAATCTCCGTACGCAAATCATCTCTGTGCTGATACGTGATTTTATAAATCGTACCGAAGACCATGCCCTCCTGCACTTGATAAGGTATTTTTTTTGTGAGAATAAAATAACTTCCCACAATCAGCAACAACAAAAAAGGAAGTTGCCATATCAGGCTTTTCTTGTTTATCATTTTCTATCAGATATTAAATTCAAAAAGGAAGATGGTAAATCAAACTGTATGTAAAATTAAAAGAGGAAGAACCGTTCTTGCCGAAGCCCGGTATATACCAAGGCTCTGCTTTACCATTGTCCGTCACACTCAATTTGGTTTTATAGCGTATTGCCCAGCCCATGGCAAAGCCTTTGTACACCTTCGTGCGCAAACCGAAAACGACTTCTGCCCAAAGAGCCTTCGTGGACAAGCCTTTATAATCTATCGTCATGGAAGATATATGACCGTAATTGGGGTCTTTCATTACGGGACCGCTCACATCAAACAAGAAGTTGGTACCGCCTATTCTTGCACCGAGATACATATAGCCCGGCAAGTGCGTTTTTCTGAACAAGAGATTGTAATCCATACCAAGACGCGCATAAGGTGCGGATGCTACGTATTTCAGGTTCGTATCTTCGCCTACAGCATTTGTCCTGCCGTATCCCAATTCCACGACGGGAAGAAAACGGTTCTTCAGATTTGTCTGCAACTGTACTTCTCCATTCAGGATAGGACTCCCCAAACCGTAACTGATAACACCACCTACTTCCACACCGAGCGAAGTACCTTGATAGAACTTGACGGGAGGCGTCTGAGGCTTTGTCACCACCGTATGTACCTTTTGCGCCGACAAGGGAAGAACGCAAAGGCTAATTGCCCATAACAGTAGTAAAATATATCTTGAAGTTTTCTTTCTCATAATTGTCGATGTTGGGGTTGACCAATACCAAAGAGTCCATCAAAACGGTATGAGCTCTTGCACCCGTGACAGTGTGAAACATCATTGCACCGCAGTCTATACTCGTGAAATAAGGCGTATTGCGATGTGTCACATATATGGTATCCGTAGCTGTGGCACCGTAACGCAGAATGAAAGTGGTACGCTCGCCGTAACTGAGCGGCAAAGAGAGCGTCTTCGTATTCACCTGCTTGTTGATAATGGTATCGTACACTACGGTATCCTTACCATTGACGGTCGGTGTCACCATACCTATCACACTTAAAGTATCTGTATATGCAATGGATTTTCCTTCCTGATTGACAAAACTGAATACCGCACGCGAGAGAGCATTGGGCGGACAGTTGTCGTCTTCGCAAGCATGGAAACAGCAACAACACACCACTACGGATGTCAATATAAAAAGGACTTTCTTCATCATCAAAACTCTTTTTCTATATGATACTTATTGCGTTCGGGCGAATTTCGCGTTATCAACTCGCCCAAGAAACCTGCCAGAAAGAGTTGCGTACCGAGCACCATCGTGGTAAGTCCCAAATAGAAATAAGGACTGTCCGTGACGAGTATGTAAGGATTGCCCGAATAAAGATTGTACAACTTGGTGCTGCCCACAACAATCAACGACAAGAATCCCAAGACAAACATGAGCGAGCCCAGCAATCCGAAGATGTGCATGGGACGCACACCGAACTTCGACAGGAACCAAAGACTCAACAAGTCCAAGTATCCATTGATGAAACGGCTCAATCCGAACTTCGTCGTACCATACTTGCGTGCCTGATGTTGCACCGCTTTTTCGGCGATATTGCCGAAACCTGCGTTTTTCGCCAGATAAGGGATGTATCTGTGCATCTCCCCGTACACTTCTATATTCTTTACCACTTCTTTGCGATAAGCTTTCAGCCCGCAATTGAAGTCGTGGAGGTTCTTGATACCCGACACCGCACGCGCCGTAGCATTGAACAGTTTGGTAGGTATGGTTTTGGAAAGCGGGTCGTAACGTTTTTGCTTCCAACCGGAAACAAGGTCGTACCCGTCTTCCTTTATCATACGATAAAGCTCGGGTATCTCGTCCGGACTATCTTGCAAGTCGGCATCCATCGTGATGACCACATCGCCCTGTGCTTTCTCGAAACCGCAATACAATGCCGGCGACTTGCCGTGATTGCGTCGAAACTTGATACCGTGCACATGCTCCGATACCTTACGCAAATCTTCTATCACTTGCCAGGAATTGTCCGTACTGCCATCATTGACAAAGATGACTTCAAACGAAAGCCCGTTTGCCTGCATCACTCGCTCTATCCATGCGTAAAGTTCGGGAAGCGATTCGGCTTCATTATACAAAGGTACTACTACCGATATATCCATATAGAAAGTTATTTTTTACGAATCAGGAAAGCCGGTATCAACGAAAAGATGGCACCGAAAAAGATATTTTGAAACAACAGTTGTATCGTAAGACTGATAGCCGACAACTCGCTGATACTTTGCAAATTCTTGGTAAGACTGTCCAGCAAAGCTATTTGCGAAGCATCGGAACCCGCCGTTTCGCGAAGCGAAGCCAGCTGTTGCATATAACCCTCGTACATATAGCCCCGGTCTATGAACTCGAAATACACGAAGTGCGCCAAAGCCACCACCAGCGAAGCAAACAAGAACGTGAGATAACCGAATGTATAAGTGTGCATAAAAGAAATTTTGCCACCCAGATAGTTATCGCGATACAGCTTCGCAATATAACACAACGCCACCGGCACCAACAACGTCCCCACAAGGAATAGCAATTGACACAAAGTGTAACGAAAACCCAAAGGCAAAAAAGCGAATTTCACAATCAAGCCGATTCCCAACATCATACCATACGACATGGCGCAAGGAAACAGACTCTTTATGTTGTTCTTTTCCTCCATCTTCCTGTTTGTTTTAATCCTTTAAGGTGCAAATGTACAGATTAGTTTCACATGAGTTCCTGACTTCTTCGGTTTTTTAGCCCCGAGCAACGCTTCTTAATCATCGGTAAAAACATTTTCCACTTTCATCTCGCGCAAAAATCCCCATCCTGCACCTGCATAAATATACAGAAAACACACCCGTTTCTGCATAATTATGCAATGTCGGACACATCTGTTTGCACAAGAAACAGTCGCTACGCAAGTTTTTTTCGACCCGAAAAAGCCCCCAAAAGTCGCTTTCTTGATGCGAAGAAAATGCCTCTACAACACCCTCTCGATGCGATTATGATGTTAACATTCTTTGACGCTGTTGTCATCGCGATAGCAACATGTTCTTATCGCGATGACAACATGATGCTATCGACTTGCGTACATGTTGCTA
>JBGXXU010000076.1:0-5376 GCA_041814865.1 Phocaeicola sp.
AACTCAAAAACTCGCCCCTTCAAACTATCTATATATTGCCGATTTGATAACAACATGTTGTCAAGTCGATAGCATCATGTTGCTATCGCGATAAGAACATGTTGCTATCGCGATGACAACAGCGTCAAAGAATGTTAACAACATAATCGCATCGAGAAGGCATTACAGAGCCGTTTTCTTTGCTTCAAAAAAGCGATTTTTCGACGATTTCACGAGCAGAAAAATTATTGCGCAGCGACCCGATTTTGCATCGCAACACACGTCATTGCATAATATAAATATATAAGGAAGGGAGCCGAACTGCCGTCTTATTTCTCCTGTTATCTTCGCGCAAAAGCGGCATCGAATCGCCATTCACACCGGGCAAACCTCGATATATGCCCAAAACGAACTGTCGGGAAACGGATGGGTCAACGGAAGAATTCCGCCACAAAGGCGATGCTCGGCATCGTAACACGGCGGAGAGCTACGCAAAGCCTCGCAGTAATCGGCATAACACTTGCCCGAAGGCGCATACACGACATGAAAACGTCCGCAGGAAGCAGACGACATGTATCGTTCGAATGCCCGATGTGCCACCATCCCCATCGTATTGCGCAGATTGATTTCCACACACGGATGCAAACGACACACGCCCTCCAAACGATAAACAAGCATATCCACACCGAGATATCCCTTGTAAACGTGCGACAATTCTTTGTCGAAAAACCGTTCTATTTCACTTATCAGGCGTTGCAAAGCCACATCGCCCACCGTTTCGGACAATTGTTGCCACAGTACCTCCTGCGCATACAGCCTGTTGCCTGCGTAAGACTTTTTTCCGGCTCCCGTGTCGAATGCCGAGAGCGCAACGAACCGCGTCTTTCCTTCGCCGTCGGCATAAAACTCCAACGCCCAGTTTTCCGTCACTTCCAACTCGGGTTCCATACTCAATCCGCCTGCACGTTCGCATTGATTTGCCAAACGCTCCGCATAAAACTCCGCGACGGGATAAGGTTGCGGAGCCACTCCCCGCCCCGACGAAGTATAAGGTTGCTTCACGAAAACCTGTCGAGTGGGCAATGCCGCGTGTACTTCCGTCGCTGTGGCGATGATTTGTTTTTGAAGTTCTTGCATATCTCCTTGTGGGAAAATCCACTTCGGCACGAGATAAACAGGATACCCCAATCGCTCGCAAAGATGTGCCATGAGGTCGGCACTCGATTTCCGATGTGCATACTTATAATATGTATCCGACAGACACGGAAGACGCAGGCGTACACCCCGTTCGCCAAACCAAGTGTTCATGGCACCGAACGTATGCGGTTCCCATCCCCATGTGTTCAGCTCCAATTCGCGTGGGAGTGCAGACAGCTTCACTTCCTTTCCTTGCGCATCCACCACGCCACCGCGAGGCATCCACACGTAATCTTCTTCTCGGGCAAAGAGAAGCATCAGTTCCGCCAAATCGTTTGCCATCGCCACCACCTCTTTGCGTGGCAAAAAATGTTTGGCATTCGCACAACGCAACGCCGCCTCGTGTCCGGGATTGAAGACATGCAGGCAAGGAGTCTGTCCTTTCATCATTCATTTGTTTTTATGAAACAAAGGTAGCCTCTTTCCATGCCGATGAAAGCACGGAGAAAGCTTTTTGTTTAGAAAGATTATAGATTATCCCTGTGCTGCGAACTTATAGAAGCAAAAAATATACAACTATTGAGAATATATTACCTTTGTTTCGTCTCAGGTGATGTAAACTTCATTACAAGAAGAGCATAAAAGGGAATTCGGTGAAAATCCGAAACAGTACCCGCTACTGTAACGCCCCACCATTGTGCATCATTTCACACATGACCACTGTTATCTATACGGGAAGGTCGAATGCACAAGGGCGAAGTCAGGAAACCTGCCTCAGACAGACGAATACGCTAAGGACTCGGGAAAAAGTACAAAGCGAGCCGACATCAAAGGACAAAGTCCCGCGATAACGACTCTATGCCTGAAATATATGCAGATAAAACGATTTATCTTATGCCTCCTCTGTTGCGGAGGAACTTCTGTTGCCATGCTGGCGCAAGAAAAAACCGTATTGCACGACTCCATTCCCGAAGTGGTGGTGACGGGCACAGGAACACAACACTATCTGAAAGATGCTCCCGTACGCACGGAAGTCATCAACCGCAAGATGCTGGAAGCATACGCCGGCAATTCGCTCGAAGACATACTTTCCGCATTGGCAGCTTCGTTCGATTTCAATACCAACGACATGGGTTCGGGCGTACAGATGGGCGGACTCGGCAATGGCTATATACTCATCCTCGTGGATGGCAAGAAAATGCACGGAGACGTAGGCGGACAAATCAATCTGAGTCGCATAAATCCGACAAACATCGAACGAATAGAATTGGTAAAAGGAGCCGCATCGTCGCTCTACGGTAGCGATGCCATAGCAGGTGTGATACACATCATCACTAAAAAACACAAAGAACGTCTGCTTGTCGAAAACACATCCCGCGTAGGTTCTTATGCCGAAATCAGACAATCGAATACTTTTCAAATCTCCGCAAGCAAACTCACAGCTGTCACGGACTTCCATCTCAAACATTCGGACGGCTGGCAAAACACCACGCACGAAAACCCCAATCGCTACGAGAAGCCTATCACCAACTCTGTCAATAAAACCGTAAACCGCAACACGTCTTGGAGCATCGGTCAGCAACTGCGTTATACCGTTTCTCCGCATCTGAACTTGTACACCGAAGGCACATGGTACCAGAAACGCATCTATCGCCCGATGGGTATTCCCGACTTTCGCACTTACGACCTCTCGTACAGAGATATCAATGCGGCATTGGGAGGAGAGTTGAAGCTCGGTAAGAGCAATCGTATCACGGCAGACTTGCTATTCGACAGCCATGCGTATTATTACGACTATACTTTCCAAACAGACGTAGACGAGTTCGACGATAATGGAAAGCGTAAATTTTATACTTATTATGCCGGCGACCGCAGTCTGCAAAGCAATCAAAGCCGTCTCTCGTTCCAATCCAAAGGCGTATTCCAATTACCCGCTTTGCATCGCCTGAGTGTAGGCATGGATGCACAATACGATTGGCTCAAAGCTCCTTATCGATTGGATAAAGAACAAGTAGCCGACTACACGGGTGCACTTTATCTACAAGACGAATGGATGCTCAGCGATGCACTCAACATTACCGCAGGGCTTCGTCTCACAGGGCACAAAGATTTCGGCATGCGCATCACTCCAAAAATTTCTGTGCTCTACAAAACAGGCAAATTCGGTGTCCGTGCCGGTTATTCGCAAGGTTTCAAAACACCCACGCTGAAAGAGTTGCATTACCGTTATATCTCGCCGATGGGTTCGATGGTCAGTTTGAATGTGGGAAACAGTGCACTGAAACCGCAAAACTCTCATTACATATCGTTCGGCGGAGAATACAACGGAAGCAAGTTCAGTATCAGCGTGACAGGTTATTTCAACAAGTTGAACAACATGATAGCACTCGTCACCGTTCCGCTCACCGAAGCCCCGAAGGAATATCTCATCGCATACCAGCCGGGACGAGTACGCAAGTATCACAACATGAACGACGCACGCATCTTCGGTGCGGATGTGGAATGGAAATGGCAACTTCTCCGAAACTTCAGCATAGGTGGCAGTTACAGTTATCTGGATACACGAGCAAACGAATACGACGACGAAGACGGCATCATGAAACGTATCACCATAGACGGCATGGCGCACCATCGTGCCACATTCAACGCACTTTGGCAGAAGGAATGGCGAAACTATAAGTTGCACGTCAGTCTCAACGGACGCATGCAGAGCAAACGTTACTATCAGAACGACGGCGACGGAAAAGCCTACATGATATGGCGGCTCAATACACGACACCGCATGCCGAACATAGGACAATGGGCTTGGGAAATAAACACAGGCATAGACAACATACTCAACTACTACGAGACGACGCCGCACGGTCTGCATTACGGCACCAACACACCGGGACGCACAGTTTATGCGTCGATGATGTTTCGACTCGGCAAAAGCAAGAAAACAACTATGAAACCTATTATAAACCCTCAAACCGAAGATTGACATGAAACAACTGAAACAATTGGCATGGGTAGCCGTAGCGGCACTCATGAGCGTAGGCTTCACAGCCTGTTCGGACGATGACGTAAAGAAAGAGAACGAATTGACCGAACAAGACGTAGTAAACAAAGCTGTTCTTGCAACAAAGGCACAAGACAAAGCCCTTTTGCTGGTAGCATTCGGCAGTACTTGGGAAGCTCCGCAAGCTACATTTCAAAAGATGCAGACTGCATTCAAAAAAGCATTCCCCGACATGGATGTGTATTTCTCCTTTACTTCCACCATCTGCATCAACAAACTCAGAGCAGAAGGCAAACAAGTGTATTACCGTCCGCAACAATGGCTCACGGGCATAGGCAAAGCGGGGTACAAAGAAGTAAGTGTACAGTCTTTGCACATCATTCCCGGCGAAGAATTTCTCGAAATGCAAGGTCATGTGAAAGATTTCCACCACACACCCGAGTTCGAAAAAATCAAAGTGTACATGGGTACACCGCTCTTGGCTGAAAGAGGAGATGTGGAAAAAGTTGCCGAAATCCTGCACCAAGCACACAAAGACAAAGTAACAGCGGGCAGTATCGTAACTTTCATGGGACACGGCAATCCCGAAACTTACAATTACGGCAACGGAAACCTCCGTTACACATGGATGGAAGAAGAACTCCAAAAGCTGAACAAGAATTACTATGTAGCCACAGTAGATATGGAAGCCAATTTCATAAACGACATGCTCAAGCGCATGAGCAGCGCAGGTATCTCAAGCGGTACGGTATACTGCTCTCCGCTGATGTCTGTGGCAGGCGACCACGCCAACAACGATATGACGGGCGGAAGAGGAGAAATCGCCGAAGAAGACAGCTGGCGTTCCATCTTCACGCTGAAAGGATTCGACTGCCCGCTGAAAAACTGCGAGCTCAAAGGACTGGGCGACTATCCTGAAATCGTAAACATTTGGGTCAGCCACATGAAGTCTGCACACAAAGCTCCTCCGATGTATCCCAAAGAAGAATAATCTCTCGCAGGTTATAGCAAAGTGGCTCTGCAACAATTTGCAGAGCCACTTTTTTCATACTCCCTTACGATGAGGAACAACGACTTTTCTTGCAGACAATTCATTTCTTCTCGTACCTCGTCAACTCAAAAACTTAGAACTTCAAATTGGCAAGGTGCCTTTTTACTCCTTATTATATATAAGAAAAAAGTATCCTCCTCGTAACTCGTCAACTCAAAAACTCGTCCCTTCAAACAAACTATATATTGCCGATTTGATAACAACATGT
>JBGXXU010000077.1:0-3075 GCA_041814865.1 Phocaeicola sp.
CGATGACAACATGATGCTATCAAGTTGCGTACATGTTGTTATCAACTTGGCAACATGTTGCCAAGTTGAAGTTCTAAGTTTATGAGTTGACAAGGTACGAGAGGGGAGTGTATATTTATGCAGAAGCCAACGAACCGGTTTCTGTCGAAAACGTTCTTTCCTATATACCTTATTATATAGTAGCGTGTATTTTTCCGTGCTTTCTTGTTCCTGTCTTTATTTCCCGAAGTGCAAACATTGCCCGGAAAAAAGAAAATACATCAATAAAACGTGCGCTCGACAGTCGTTGTCGAACGCACGTAGACTTATATGCGAATTTACCTTTCGGAGCATCGCTTTTTCGGAACGGGAATTTATTTCAATGCCCGGCTTATTTCTTCCAACAACTCTTGCGTTTGGATGGGATTGATGCCTACACTGCCATAAAGGATGGTGCCATCGCGCCCGATGAGTATGGAGCGCGGTATGTTCTGATGAGCATACAACTTCATAATGCTCTTGTCCTTGTCCGTGAGGGTGATATCTTGCAAATACGTATACGTCTGCCCGTTGCGAGTGGAAAAGAAGATGCGCAAATCGTCAGCCGAGTTGGTATAAGCCACCGGCAGGAAAACAAAATCGGGATGTTCGATGAAAGGTTTCAGTTGCGCAGGGAGATGTTTCGGATGCAATTCGATGAGACAGGGACCGCACCATGTTGCCCAAAACTGCAGAAGTACCACTTTCCCGCGATATTTGTCGAGCGAAACCTCCTCGCCCCGATACTTCTTGCCAACGAAAGATGCCGCCTTGTCGCCTTTTTTCAATATGGTACTCTTATCGTAATACTCGCGCAATTTATGATAAGCAAGGGTATCCGCGGCAGTAGGTTCTTTTTTCTCTTCTTCTTTCGCTGAAACCTTCACGTTCTTTGCCACAGCAATGAGGCTGTCGGCATTGACCTGTTCTTTCAACAAAATTCGGACTACCATGTTGCCGTCTTCGACCAATTTGTCCATTTTTTTTATGGCTGTAACAGGAATCACCTCCAATTGTTTCTGATGGAGTAACACATCATTCACATAAATCTTTTGTGCAAAAGTCATGGTAGACAGACAACACAAACAAACGAAATAAAGAAAACGTTTCATATTCATGAGATTATAAGTTTATACAAGTCAAATATAAAGGCTTCGGATAAGAAATACAAGACGTTATACGGTTTTGTGTGCAGGGAGCAGATAGCACCAATCGACAGACACACAACAAACCGTACAACGGATAAAGAAAATTGCGTAGCTTCGCAACATAAAAACACTACACGATGTCCGACTTACGACTATACATCCTTGGGCTGTTTTTGCTGTTCGCACTGCCTGCAACGGCACAAGGTCCCGACAGATTGCCCCCTCCCTCATTGCCCGAAGAAGTAAAAGAAGGAACTGCCGCTTATGCACAGTTCGAAGTTCCCGACAGTTTGCTCGAAACGAATGTACTCTTGTTTTGTGGCGAGAAACTGAATCTCGACCCCATGAATAGACAACGCAAACTACGTCGCGAATTATCCTCGTTGCGTCGTACCGCCGAAGTAATGATAGAACGTGCCGGCTTCTTTTTCCCTATCGTGGAACCCATACTCGAAACACACGGCATCCCTTCGGATTTCAAATACCTGATGGTGATAGAAAGCGGCATGAACCCCGAAGCACGTTCACCTGCAGGTGCACTCGGACTTTGGCAGTTCATGCCCGCCACAGCAGTGGAATACGGATTGCAGGTAGACCGCAAACGCGACGAGCGACTGGACATAGAAAAGTCCACACACGCAGCTTGCAGGTATATCAAAGCCGCTTACGCAAAATTCAACGATTGGGTGGCAGCAGCACAATCGTACAACATCGGGCAAAACCGTATCGGCAAAGAGTTGCGACGGCAAAACGTGGAAAGCATAGACCTTCAACTCGTGGAAGAAACCAATCGATATATCTATCGCATCCTTGCCATGAAGATACTGTTCACGCATCCCGGCAATTTCGGCTTGAAAACAGACGGAATACGTTATCCCAAGTTGCGCAGAAGATAAAAAGAAAAAAGAGGATGGTTCACGGTTTGAACACATCCTCTTTCTATTTCAACGATGACTGTATTTCAGTTTATTGTTTACGTACAACTCCCGTCTGCGTGCATCGTACAGATATTTTCCTTTCTTGTAAGTGACACCGTCTCTCGTTCTTTCCAGCAAAACGCTTTTCTTCTTGTCGGGCAAAAAGAGTTCTGCCTGATGCTTGCCTCTGCCCATCAATACGAAAGCACTGATGACAGCTTCGTTCCTGCGATAAGATACGGGGTTCAGTCGTATACCATCTTCGAACAGTCTCACACAGTCGTTGTACAAAACACTCCACGTATATCCTGCCGATGGCAAACAGCCATGACGGTCTCTGTCTCCGCCGACGGGTCTTTCGTATTGTCCTCTCTTACGGTCGCGGTGGGGATAATGTTCGTGGGTGCGAGGCATGGTGGCACACGAAGATAAAGCCACTGCCATAGTCAATAATAGTCCTAATCGTTTCATAAGTCGTTGTATTTAGTTTTGTGCTCATTGCAGTGACAAATATAAAGGCTTTCCTTTCACGCAAATACGCCTTACGAGTTTTTAGAGAAGTTTATCGAGTATTTCGGATTACAACGGGACGCAGAAGAGACGCTGCCCGAGTGTTTGCTCTCACCTTCGCCCAACCATAAGAAACAGGACTACCGAAATAACGACGAAAACAAGATGGGCTTGCAAATCTTGATACCGACTTGCAAGCCCATCGCTTTATGTATGAAAGACTGTGTTACCTCAGCGTGCGGGTATGTCTACCAATGTTTCTTTCTTTCCTTTCAGGTGTTCGGAGAAGAAATCCACCATGCGCCAATAGAAGTATTCGACCATGTCGCCGAACGAGTGACGTTGCGAAGGCAGATAAAGCATGTCGAAACGCTTGTTGTAACGTATCAACGCATTTGCCACGCGGATGGTGTTGGCGATGTGTACGTTGTCGCCCCGATCGCCATGTACCAGCATCAAGTTGCCTTTCAGTTGGTAAGCGA
>JBGXXU010000078.1:0-2706 GCA_041814865.1 Phocaeicola sp.
AATCGCATCGAGAAGGCATCGTAGAGTCGTTCTCTTCGTATTGAAAAGCGGTGTATCACTATACAGTGACACACCGCTTTTTTGTTGTTTCGGCTCCGTCATTTTTCGGCGTTCTCAAGTGGGAGATAATAAGTTGTGGTACTTGGAGTGCAGATGCCGAATGTGATAAAGATAGACAAACAGAAAGACATGCGTATAGCGTGTACGGTGTTTCCCGAGATGTGCTCGTGGTCTTTACTTCAGATACTTTCCTTCTTCTATGAGTTTCAACGTATGGTTCAGTATGATATCTTCTTTGGAAGTCATCATTTCTTCGTACGTGATGGGTACTTCATAATCGGGAAGCAATCCTCTGTCTTTGGGGAAGCGAGGCGTGACGGCTTCGCCCGATGCTATCTGCATCAGCGGAAGAATGAACCTTATCTTGGAATGAGGCAATGCGATGTTGACAAATTTCGTGGCTGTCATGTAATGATAACCTGTTCGTGTTTCGCGACCTATGGTTACGGCACGTCCTTCGCGCACCAACCTACTTGCAAGCTCCGAAGCCGCACTCGTGGAGTATTCGTTTATCAGGAGATAGAGTCGTCCGCCGTAGTGCAGAGTACTGTCGGGCAAGAGTTGTTTTTCCGTTCCCAACAGATAAAATCCTTTTCGTCCTTCTATCGGATAGAAATCTTCGAAAGGACAATTGTCTGCGGGATAATTCTCGCTATACTTAAAACTCTTGTACGTGGTGTTGCTGTTCACTTTGCAGAAAGAAGAAGGAAGTCTGTACGGACGTTCTATGAACCATGCCGTCATCTCGTCCAAGACCTCTGCACTGCCGCCCGGATTGTTGCGCAAGTCTATAATCATGTTGGGTACATTTGCGTGCAGGCGAATACTGTCGGCAATTGCTGCCATTTGCGCTTGGTCTATTGTGAAACTCGCCAGTGTGAGCAATGCAGTCTGCGGATTGAGCAAACGAAACTCGTAACTCTCTGCCATCTCTTTGAACAGTTGTTGTCTGTACTTCGATTCC
This sequence comes from Phocaeicola sp., assembly GCA_041814865.1. Taxonomy (GTDB): domain Bacteria; phylum Bacteroidota; class Bacteroidia; order Bacteroidales; family Bacteroidaceae; genus Phocaeicola. The sequence goes on from JBGXXU010000078.1 coordinate 1,025, forward strand.
ATCCAACTCGGGACAATTCCTTTTACCTGTGTTGCCGGTATCCACACGTCTTTGTAGGTGGTTCCGTCTGCAAAGGTGAGCATATGCGTCTGTGCTGTTGTGATATTGGGTACATAGAAATTCCAACCCTCCAGCAATTTCATTTCTTTATAAGAGTGCACATCCACGTCGTAGCTTGTGATATGTTTTCGGACTTCGTCTACTATTTCCCGAGCTGATTTGCCGTCCATTGCTGTCACTTCTTTTTTCAGGTATTGTTCGAGACCCTTTTGAACTTGTGTCACCATGAGTTTTCCGTCCGTATAACCGAGGAACAGGTGCGGGACGAATATAGTCGCCCGAGTGTTGCGAGAGGAGGGTGTCAATAATGCAATGTGAGAGTCGTTGATAAATCTTTCCGAAAATGCTGCACTTACCACACGGTGTATGGTTTCGAACTTCACCGTTCCTTTGAGTTCTTTTTTGGCTTCGGCTACGAAACGGTCGTATTTCTCGGGCGTCATTCTATCGTCGTACGAGGCGTAGCATTCTTTGAAAACTTGTAAGAGAACTTCCAAGTCTTCGTTTGCCTGTTGTTCCGTGAGTACTTGTGGCGGTACTACTTCTTTTGCTTTGATGTAAGTGCTTTTCAGCCCGAAAGGTGTCATCGGGTCCGACGGTTTCCCGTCTTTGGTAGATATGGAAACGCTGATATGCGCACCGTTCACTTTACGATAAGCATAAGCCACTGTGCCGAGCACCTCGCCTTTTTTCACTTTTTGCCCCGTATGAAACTTTTTGTCTCCTCGCAAACCGCAGATGTGTACCTTGCTTCCGTCGCTCAATCGCAAAGTGATGCCTCCGTTGATGTATTGAACGGGGTATTTCGGTTTTTCTTTGGCTACTTCTATACGTTTTCCATCGAAGTTGTTCGACGCGTTGTTGTAACTCATGGAGTTGGTCAACGTATTGTAATAGGTCAAGCTGATGTAAGCGACGGTGGCGTCTTCGGGTGCCACCACTTCCGTGCCTTCTTTGGCAGCAATGAAGAGATTGTCGAAGTTCAGCTCTGTGTTGATGTAATCCTGTGGTCGGTAGATGATTCCTTCGCCCGTTTTCAGCCCTTTCACGGGCCACAGCATTTGCGCAGATACGATGTGTGGAAACGCACACAATGCCAGTAACCAACACATGAAGATTGTTTTTCTCATAGGTGTTTTTATTTAGTGATACGATTTGTCCGGTCGTAAGTTTTCGAAATGTAGCAAAGTTTTGTCGCTTATCCGGTATCGGGTATTGATTTTTAGGATATAATAACGCGGACGTGTTCACCGCTTGCGCGCGGGTTTTCGGCTGGGTGTGGGGTAAGAGGTGCAAGGAGAGTTGTGTCGACGGCGATATCGCTTTGTTGCTAAATATACGAAAACACCCCCCACTTCTGTATATTCATGCAATGACGCGCCTGTGTTTTCAATGGAAAAACGGTGTTTTCGGCATGTTTTTTCACTTCGGAAAAGCCTCGAAAAACTGTGCTTTTGACGAAGAAAAAACACCTCTACAACGGCTTCTCGATGCGATTATGATGTTAACATTCTTTGACGCTGTTGTCATCGCGATAGCAACATGTTCTTATCGCGATAGCAACATGATGCTATCGACTTGACAACATGTTGTTATCAAATCGGCAATATATAGATAGTTTG
>JBGXXU010000079.1:0-20251 GCA_041814865.1 Phocaeicola sp.
CGATAAGAACATGTTGCTATCGCGATGACAACATGATGCTATCGACTTGACAACATGTTGTTATCAAATTGGCAACATGTAGTCAATTTGAAAGGACGAGTTTTTGAGTTGATGAGTTACAAGGGGGACGTGTATATTTATGCAGAAACAGCCGACGCCTTAGTTGATAGCTAAGGAGAAAAACATCGTAAAGAGCAGGCGAAAGTATTCCATAAAACATGATTGAAAGGTGTCGAAAATCTCTATTGACAAATACCTCCCTTTTGTTTTACACAAAGATGGGCTTACGCAATTTTAGCATGCTATCATATAGCAATTCAGGCTGTTTTTCCTACCTTTGTGGCAATTTGAAAAGTATTAAAATTAAAGTATAAAGAAATGGCACAAGAAGACGTTTTCAAGAAAATCGTTTCCCACTGCAAAGAGTATGGTTTCGTATTTCCTTCCAGCGATATTTACGATGGCTTAGGAGCAGTCTACGACTACGGACAAATGGGAGTAGAATTGAAAAACAACATCAAACAGTATTGGTGGCAAAGTATGGTGTTGTTGCACGAAAACATCGTCGGTATAGACTCGGCTATATTCATGCACCCCACCATTTGGAAAGCATCCGGACACGTCGATGCTTTCAATGACCCTTTAATCGATAATAAGGATTCCAAAAAACGTTATCGTGCGGACGTACTTATCGAAGAACAATTGGCGAAATACGAAGACAAGATAAATAAAGAAGTAGCCAAAGCGCAAAAAAGATTTGGAGAAGCTTTCGACGAAGCACAATTTCGCGCGACCAATGCACGTGTCATCGAAATACAAGCCAAAGCAGATGCCTTGCATACACGTTTTGCCGAAGCATTGAATGCCGGTAATTTGGAAGAATTGCGCCAAATCATCATAGACGAAGAAATAGTTTGCCCCATATCGGGCACAAAGAACTGGACAGAAGTACGTCAATTCAACTTGATGTTCTCCACCGAAATGGGTTCTACGGCAGATGGTGCCATGAAAGTCTATCTGCGTCCTGAAACAGCGCAAGGTATCTTTGTCAATTATTTGAACGTGCAGAAAACGGGACGCATGAAAATACCGTTCGGTATAGCACAGATAGGAAAAGCCTTCCGCAATGAAATAGTGGCACGCCAATTTATATTCCGTATGCGCGAATTCGAGCAAATGGAGATGCAGTTCTTCGTAAAGCCGGGAACAGAGCTCGAATGGTTCAAAACATGGAAAGAAACACGTTTGAAGTGGCACAAAGCACTTGGTTTTGGCGATGACCACTATCGTTATCACGACCACGAAAAGTTGGCACACTATGCAAATGCAGCCACCGACATCGAGTTTTTGATGCCTTTCGGGTTCAAAGAAGTAGAAGGCATACACAGCCGTACAGACTTCGACCTTTCCCAACACGAGAAGTACTCAGGCAAAAGCATCAAATACTTCGACCCTGAATTGAACGACAGCTATGTTCCCTATGTCATAGAAACATCCATCGGTGTAGACCGTATGTTTCTCAGCATACTCAGCGCATCTTATGAGGAAGAACAATTGGAAAATGGCGAGACACGCACCGTACTGAAACTCCCTGCTGCTTTGGCTCCGGTGAAATTGGCAGTGATGCCGCTCGTGAAGAAAGACGGTTTGCCCGAAAAAGCAAGAGAAATCATCAACGATTTGAAGTTCCACTTCCATTGTCAGTACGATGAAAAAGACTCTATCGGCAAACGTTATCGCCGTCAGGATGCTATCGGAACTCCTTATTGTATCACCATAGACCACCAAACGCTGGAGGACAATTGCGTTACACTGCGCAATCGTGATACGATGCAACAGGAACGTGTTTCCATAACAGAATTGAACAATATCATAGCAGATAAAGTAAGTATCACTTCACTGCTCAAAACTTTACAATCATGAGAAAGCTATCTTTATTGTTATTATCGTTGGCTACGATATCTTTCTTTACCACCTCTTGCTCGGACGATAGCGGAACCATAAACCGATATGCCGAATGGGAAGCGCGTAATGAAAAATATCTGGATTCGATAGTGAAAATTGCCCGTCTCAACACCAATAACGATTGGGTGATTTACAAAAACTATAAGAAAGAATTGGAAGACGACAGCAATGCAGGAAAAGTCAGTAAGCTGTCCAAATACGATTCCGTCTACGTGAAGATTTTGTCAGCAGGAATCGGTACGGTAAATCCGTTGTTTACCGATACGGTGTATACGCACTATCGCGGTTCATTGTGCAATGGAGATATATTCGACCAGTCTTATACCGGCGATTTGAACCTGCAAATACACAAACCGGCTTCGTTTTTGCTGAGCGGTTTGGTGACTGGCTGGACCACCGCTTTCCTGCATTTGACCACAGGAACAAGAGCGGAACTTTATATTCCGCATCAAATGGGATACGGAGCTCAATCTCCTTCGACTAAACTTCCGGCTTATTCTGTGCTTACATTCAATGTTTATTTTACAGACATCAAGCATCCGAAATTGAAGTAAAAGCTTTATGCTATAACAATACAACAAAATGAAGAGGGTGTGCCCCGAATTGTAAGCACACCCTCATTTATATACTACTACATACAAAATACAAATTATGCCATTGAACATCCCGGACACTCTGCCGGCCATCAAGTTGCTGGAAGACGAGAACATCTTTGTGATGAATACGACGCGTGCTTTGACGCAAGACATCAGACCGTTGAAAATAGTTGTTCTCAACTTAATGCCGCTCAAAATAGAAACAGAGACAGACCTTATCCGTTTGTTGTCCAACTCTCCTTTGCAAATAGAGTTGCACCTGATGCGTATCAAAGACCATGTATCGAAGAATACTTCTCCCGAACACATCGAAGCGTTTTATCGTGATTTTGACGAAATGAAGAACGAAAACTTCGATGGGATGATTATCACAGGTGCTCCGGTAGAACATTTGCACTTTGAAGAAGTAACTTATTGGGAAGAAATTTGTAGAATTTTCGATTGGGCACGTACGCACGTTACTTCCACCATTTATATTTGTTGGGCTGCACAAGCTGCGTTGTACTATCATTACGGTATACAGAAATATCCACTTGAAAAAAAGAAGTTCGGCATCTTCTCGCATCGTATTTGTCCGGGATACGAATACTTGCCGATATTTCGTGGCTTCGATGATGAGTTTTATGTACCGCACAGCCGCCACACGGAAATCAGACGCGAAGATATACTTGCTACTCCCGGTTTGACTTTGGTGACAGAATCGACAGATGCCGGTGTTCATATGGTAATGGCACGCGGTGGTAGAGATTTCTTCATTACCGGACATTCCGAGTACTCTCCTCTCACATTACACAATGAATACAAAAGAGACCAGGCAAAAGGAATGGAAATAGAAAAACCGTTCAATTATTATCAAGACAACAACGAAAACCGCTTACCAATGGTGAGATGGAGAGGTGCTGCAAATCTATTGTTTGCCAATTGGCTGAATTATTACGTTTATCAAGCTACACCTTATAATATAAACGATATTCACGCATGAGAAAACAAAGGTGTATCGAATTATTGGCACCCGCAAAGAATTTGGCATGTGGCATTGAAGCCATCAACCACGGAGCTGATGCGGTATATATCGGTGCGCCTAAATTTGGAGCCAGAGCGAGTGCGGGTAATTCGTTAGAAGATATTGCCACTCTCGTACAATATGCCCATCTGTATAATGCACGTGTATATGTTACGCTGAACACCATATTGTACGATGAAGAACTGCAAGAAACGGAACAGTTGATATGGGACTTGTATCGTATCGGTGTGGATGCCTTGATTATACAGGACATGGGTATTTGGCAAATGAAACTTCCGCCGATACCATTGCATGCCAGTACGCAAATAGACACACGCGATGCCGAAAAAGTACGGTTCTTGCACGATACCGGTTTCAGACAAGTGGTATTGGCAAGGGAACTGACTTTGGAAGAGATAGCTACGATTCACAAAAAAGTTCCTGAAGCACCTTTGGAAGTGTTTGTACATGGTGCTCTCTGTGTAAGTTATAGCGGACAGTGTTATGTAAGTCAGTATACAACCAAACGTAGTGCTAACAGAGGTGAGTGTTCGCAGTTTTGCCGATTGAGTTTTGATATGGTGGATGCAGATGGAAAGTTGATAGTAAAGGATAAACATCTCTTATCTCTCAAAGACCTAAACCGTAGCGACAATCTTGAGGCTTTGATGGATGCGGGCGTTTCTTCTTTCAAGATAGAAGGCAGACTAAAAGAGGTAGCGTATGTCAAGAATGTAACATCTTATTATCGTAAGAAAATAGATGAAATTTTAGAAAGGCGTCCAGAATATAAACGAGCTTCTTCGGGTAATGTACAATTCTTGTTTACACCACACTTGGAGAAGACTTTCAGCAGGGGCTTCACCCCTTTCTATCTTTTTGGTCGCAGAAAAGAAGTCACCTCTTTTGATACTCCGAAGTCTATGGGCGAAGAAGTCGGATATGTAAAAGAAGTGGCACGACATTACTTTGTGGTATCAGGAACCGCAACATTTTATAATGGTGATGGGCTTTGTTTTCTTGATGAAAGAGGAAAACTGCAAGGATTCCGTATAAACAAGGTAGAAGGGAACAAACTCTTTCCGATAGACATGCCACATTTGAAGCCGAAGACTTTATTATATCGAAACTTCAATCAAGAGTTCGAGCGAGTGATAAGCAAGAAAACAGCCGAGCGTAAGATTTCAGTGGAGATTCATCTTTCCGAGAACAATTTTGGTTTCTCGTTATCTATGACGGATGAAGACTGCAATAAAGCTGTTATTGCATTGTCGCATAGCAAAGAAATAGCACGCACACCGCAAAAAGAAAATATCAAACAGCAATTACAAAAGTTGGGCAATACTCCTTTTATTGCAAAAGAAATAAAGGTAGAATGGACTGCCGATTATTTTATTCCGTCTTCTACCCTCTCCGAATTGAGACGACAAGTAGTGGATAAATTGTTACAACTTCGTAAAATCAATTATCCAAGAGAAACGATAAAAAATACTTCTACATACCATCCCTATTTGCAGCAAGAACTTTCGTACAGCAGTAATGTCATGAATAAGTTCTCGCAGGCGTTTTATAATCAACATAGCGTGACAGATATTGCTCCAGCTTTTGAACTTCAGCCTTCACAAGAGGCATATCTCATGACTTGTAAACATTGTTTACGTTATAGCATGGGTTGGTGTCCTACTCATCAAAAGCACAAGTCGCCATACAAAGAGCCCTATTATTTGGTCAGTAAAGACAAAAGACGCTTCAAGTTGATATTCGATTGCCGTGAATGTGTTATGAAACTTGTAGCAGAATGAGAAAAAAGGCATTCATATATATATGTTTGTTGATGACGATGCTGAATCTTATCGGTTGTTATCATCAATCGACCAAGATAAGACGTTCAACAAATACAGACACGGTAAAGTCTGAATTGGAGCGTCCTTATCCATTGAATGCCAATTTCCAAGTACTGACAGATTCATTGTGGCTGCTCTCCTATCCTTTAACCGATTCCATACTTATAAAGAAGAATGACGAGTTGGTAGTAGCAGAATTTTCTGTGCATGCACAAGACAGCATTGATAGTATTTGGGTAAAAGTAGCACGCGACCAAGAAAGTATAGGATGGATACGCGAAAGCGAATTATTGGAACAGATTGTTCCAACAGACCCGATTTCTCATTTTATCTATTTATTCAGCAGTAGCAGAGTTCTTTTTTTCTTATTGGTCCCATCTGTATTTATCCTTTGGTGGGTAATTAGGAGATACCGAAAAGAACCTATTCGTTTCATTTGGCTCAATGATATCGATAGTGTATTTCCTATATTGCTATCATGGTTGTTGGCACTAACCGCCACTTTGTACAACAGTATCCAGTATTTTACTCCGGATGCATGGTTACGATATTATTTTTCTCCTACGCTATCTCCTTTTGAAGTCGAAGGACTTATTTCTTTCTTTCTGATGGGAGTATGGCTTTGTCTGCTTGCAGGTATAGCATTGTTGGATGAACTATTTCGAATTACGACCAAAGAGTTGGGTTTCTTTTATTTGATTGGATTTGTGTCTGCAAGTATGCTGATATACATATTATTTACTTGTGTGTGGGTGTATTTAGCATATCTCCTCTTTATTCTATTTACATTTTGGTGCTTCTATTTATTCAAAAAAGCAGGTCCTCGCAAGCTTTCGTGTGGAAATTGCGGAAGCATTATCGAACAAAGAGGGATATGCCCTCGCTGCGGTGCATTGAATAAATAAAGTAGAAAGTTTTACCGAATGAAATAAGTCCCCCATAAAGAGAATACATGTATAGAAAAACACTCACAAATTCCTCCTCTTTATCTCCTACTGTTTTTCCTTGTCGAATGTGCTCTTATCTACTTAGTCAAAGCGTCATAAAGAGTTGTGGATATGTGGACGAAAAGAAACTTTGCTTACTTTTGCGACTAAGAAATATGTCCTGCTCTCTTTGGTGAGTGATGGGTGAAGTTATCTTCGTATGATAAAGAAAAGAATCAAAGGCATGGGAGTAGCATTGATTACTCCTTTTAATGAAGACGGAAGTATAGATTATAACGCACTCTCGCGTTTGGTGGAATATCAAGTACAAAATGGCACAGACTTTTTATGTGCATTAGGCACTACAGCAGAAACACCGACCCTCACACTCGAAGAGAAACGTAAAATCAAAGAACTGGTTGTAGAAAGAGTAAACGGACGAATTCCCGTAGTATTGGGTGTTGGTACCAATTGCACACAAACTGTGATAGACAATATCACCAAAGAAGATATGACGGGAATAGACGCGGTATTGATAGCCGTACCTTATTACAACAAACCATCACAAGAAGGACTTTATCAACACTATAAAGCTATAGCAGAAGCTACTACTCTCCCCATTATATTATATAATGTACCCGGTCGCACAGGGGTAAATATGACAGCAGAAACGACACTGCGGTTGGCACGTGAATTTGAAAACATCATAGCTATCAAAGAAGCATCCGGCAATATCACGCAAATGGATGATATCATCAAAAATAAACCCGACCGTTTCGAGGTGTTTTCCGGAGACGACGGTATCACATTCCCACTGATTACATTGGGAGCTGTCGGTGTGATTTCTGTCATAGGTAATGCTTTCCCACGCGAATTCAGCAGAATGACGCGTTTAGCTTTGTCTGGCGACTATGAGCGTGCCAGAATTATTCACCACAAATTCACAGAATTATTCAATCTGCTTTTTGTAGACGGAAATCCTGCTGGTGTGAAAGCTATGCTGAGCATGATGGGAATGATAAAAAATAAACTGAGATTACCTCTTGTGCCGACACGTATTACTACGTACGAAGAAATGCGACGGATTCTGGATGAATTGAAATCAAAAAGTTGATTAGTGCAGAATAAAGAACACCAATTGGCGTAAGAGTTGCGCCCCTTCTACCGACGAATTCCCAAAACCTTTGGAGCGAGCATCGCATTCTCTGATAGCTGCTACGATGTTCATTACTTTCACACCATTGTATGTTTGCATGGCTTGCAGGTATTCTTTCGCTTGCCAAGGTGCTTTCAAACCCAAACATTGTATAATTCCTTGTTCTGTCTTTTGAGGAGCATAATATGCTGTCATCAAATTGGAGAAAAACCCGTGCAACATAGACAGCGTCATTTGTAAAGGATTGTTTTTGGGATTCTCTTCAAAGTATTTAATGATGCGGTTGGCTTTCAGCACGTCTTTGACGATGAGAGCGTTTTTCAGTTCGAAGTTGTTGTATTCTTTACTGATGCCAATGTTTCTTTCCACCAATTCGGGGGTAATGTTTTTCTCGTTCGACGGTAATGTAATCAGAAGCTTTTCCAACTCTCCTACCAATCTATTCAAGTTGGCTCCAACAAATTCAGCTATCAATCCGGCAGTTTGAGGTGCAATACGAATGTTCCGTCTTGTAAAGTATTGTTCTACGAAAGCAGGTAGCTGATAGTCTTTTAGCTTGTTGGACTCGAAAAGAACGCCTTGTTTTTCTATAAGTGTCGTTACTTTCTTGCGTTTATCGAGCATGCCGTGTTTATAGCATATTACCAGCAAAGTAGAGGGTTGTGGTTGCTCCAAATAGAAACTCAATTCATCCCAACCGCCTTTTAATGCTTGCGCTTCTCTTACCACGACGACTTGATGGTTTGCCATCAAAGGATAACGTTTAGCCGTATTTATGATAGTGCCCATGTCTGTCTCCGCACCGTAAAGAATAGAAAGATTGAAGTCTTTCTGTTCTTCCGTCAATACGGTATCCACGATATAATCGGATATTTTGTCTATATAATAGTCCTCTTCCCCCATCAAGCAATAGACGGGAGCGTATTTCTTTTGTTTTATATCCGACAATATGTCTTCGTATCTTTGGACTTTAGCCATGGAATCACCAATCGAACTTCAAGTGTTTTACGGTTTTCTTCTTATCGGCTATCATTCGCAGTGCATCGATGCCTATTTCCACATGTTCTTTTACGAAGTTCTTTGTCACCATTGTGTCGCTCTGTTCTGTCTTCACGCCTTCGGGAATCATCGGTTGGTCTGAGACGAGTAATAAAGCTCCTGTGGGTATATGGTTGGCAAAGCCTGTGGTAAAGAGTGTGGCGGTCTCCATGTCGATAGCCATGGCACGCGTCTTAATAAGGTATTGTTTGAAATCGTCGTCGTGTTCCCAAATGCGACGGTTGGTGGTATATACCGTTCCTGTCCAATAATCTCGCGAATGGTCGCGAATGGCTGAGGAAACCGCACGTTGCAACATAAATGCCGGCAACGCAGGAACTTCCGGCGGATAGTAGTCATTGGAAGTTCCTTCGCCACGAATAGCTGCTATCGGGAGTATGAGGTCGCCTATTCTGTTCTTTTTATCTATCCCACCACATTTACCGAGAAACAAACATGCTTTGGGTTTTACGGCACTGAGCAAATCCATGATAATGGCTGCGTTCGGGCTCCCCATACCAAAATTGATGATGGTGATGCCTTCCGCATGTGCCGAAATCATATTGGCATCTCTTCCCAAGACGGGTACGCCGAACCTTTCGGCAAACATTTCCACATAATTGTTGAAGTTGGTCAGTAATATGTATTCTCCGAATTCGTCTAACTGTCGCTTTGTGTATCTGGGCAGCCAATTGGCTACTATTTCCTTCTTTGTTTTCATGTTACTTTTTCTATTTTTGTAATGTAGATAGAACATTAATTGCAAAAGTATAAAATGCAGCCGTTAAAACTGCCTCCCTATCCGGTTAAATTGAGCAAGAAAGGCGATAAGTCTTATATTTGGGATGTGTTGCGAAAAAAACATGTGGTCCTCACTCCCGAAGAATGGGTTCGCCAACACTTCGTACATTTCCTCATCAATCATAAGAATTATCCGAAAGGTTTGCTGGCAAATGAAGTGCAGGTGGAACTGAACGGCATAAAACGGCGTTGCGATACTATATTATATGCTTCGGACTTTCGTCCTCGTGTCATTGTGGAATACAAAGCTCCCGAAGTTTCCATCACACAACAAGTCTTCGACCAGATATCTCGTTACAACATAGCGTTGCATGTAGACTATCTCATTGTCAGCAACGGTTTGCAACACTATTGTTGCAAAGTGGACTACGTAGAGCAACGTTGCATTTTCTTGCACGACATCCCCCATTATACAGCTTTATAATCCGGGTTATCCGGATATTTCGTACTCTCTTTCTTCTCTTTTTTGCTTGCACACAAGACTTGCGCGACGCACGCAAAGGATGTTAATGTTATAATCGCCTCGAAAAGGTATTGTAGAAGCATTGACAAATGAACGAGAAGTATGGGGAAGGTGCATTTCTACTCCTATTATATATAGGAAAAAAGAGTACTCTCCTTGTACCTCGTCAACTCAAAAACTTAGAACTTCAACTTGACTATATATTGCCGATTTGATAACAACATGTTGTCAAGTCGATAGCATCATGTTGCTATCACGATAAGAACATGTTGCTATCGCGATGACAACAGCGTCAAAGAATGTTAACAATAAAATCCTATCAAGAAGGTATTGCAGAGGCATTTTCCCACGAATAAAAAGGTGACTTCTTCATGTTGTCGACAAAGTCATTTCACTGCTTCGACTATCGTGTGCCAATCTTTGTTTTTGAACTCACTTGCCCGTCAAAAAGAGTAATGTTTAGTATCTATTTTGGAATAGATAAAGTACCTTTGCCAGCGATTTGGTGATATCTCCGGCAAGTCTTGCCGGAGATATAAAAGGGAATCCGATGAGAATTCGGAACAGTGCCCGCTACTGTAAATGCCATCTACACACGAGAAGAGATATGCTCTTTGTACCACTGCCTTTTTATGGTGGGAAGGTTTCTCTTCAAGGCAAAGTCAGGAAACCTGCCAAATCAAATTGTTACAGCTGTATCCCGGGGTCAGGATGGCTTGGTAAAACTTAATCGTATTCACATGAAAAAGAAACAAACACTTGCAGTCATTGCCGGTTGTATGCTGGTAAGCAGTGCGTTTGCACAAAACGGTATCATCACAGGAAAATTGATTGATGCCAACACAAAAGAGCCTATCGTGGGAGCTACTATTCGTATCGACGAAAGTTTGAACGGAACCATAACCAATAACGATGGAACATTCACCATCAAAAATCTCACAGGCAACAAATACACGTTGCGTATTTCTCATATCAGTTATGCACCGGTGCGCTATTCCGTATCCTCTAATACACGGGATATCGTCATCAGAATGGAAGAAGCGTACAACAACTTATCGCAAGTAGTTGTCACCGGCACCGGCACACACAGACGTATGACAGACAGTCCCGTTCCCGTATCTGTCATAACCAACAGAGACCTGCGCAATGCCAATGTCACCAATATAGAAGAAGCACTGACACGACTTAATCCTTCTTTTTCTTTTTCTACCACAGGTATCAGTACCACCATGACGATGAACGGCGTTAATCAGGATTATATTCTGGTATTGGTCAATGGCAAGCGTTTGACGGGTGAAGACACATACCAGCGCATCAACCTCGACAATGTGAAGCGTATAGAAGTATTGAACGGTGCAGCATCTGCACTCTACGGAACAGATGCCATAGGGGGAGTTATCAATATCATTACGGACGACCCCAAGAATACCATACAGGTAAACAGCAATACACGCGTAAGCAGTAAAGGACGCTTTGCACAGTCTGTAAATGTGGATGCCAATGTGGGTAAACTCACTTCTACCACCAATTACAATCGTCAGCAGTCGCAAGGATGGCGTCTGAGTGATATTACCCCCGACTCTTTGTACAGCGGTCGTCTGCCTGTCATGGCTTTTTATAGCGATAATATAGACCAGCGTTTCAATTACAATTTTACCGAAAAGTTGTCTGCTTACGTACGTGGAGGTTTTTATCATCATACCACACGCAGACCCGAAGACGCATATTATGAAACAAAAAACAAGAAAACCGGTAAAATACAACGCTCGCTTGCCTATACATACGATATAGACCATAAGAGTTTCTTCTATGGAGCAGGTATGAAATATATGATAGACAAGAGAGCATATCTCGAAGCGGATTTCTATTCGGACAATTATCGTTCACGTTACGAATACATGGGCAACGATATCGATGCCAAAACAGGCAAACCGGCGCACGAACGAGGTGAAACGCAATTATCCAAACGTACTCGTTATTATAACGGAACCGTCAAAGGTATATTCGACCTTAACGCACAAAACAGAGTTTCCACAGGCGTAGAATACGAAGTAAACAAATTGGTCACGCTGAAAACTTCATCGGCAGACCCGATAGATAAGAGTATGTACAATGTGGCTGTATTCTTGCAAGACGAATATACCATGAACAAACATTTCAGTGTCGTGGGCGGATTGCGCTACGTCTATCATGAAAACTTCAAGAACCATATGGTAGGCAATCTTTCGCTCATGTATAAAATCAAAGGTTTGAACCTGCGTGCTTCTTATGCCGGCGGTTTCCGCACACCCGAACTGAACCGACTTTATTCTCAATATGAGAACCCGTCTAACGGGAAATTACTTTTGCCCAATCCTTCGCTTAAACCGGAGAAGAACAACTACTTCGGTGTGAATGCAGAATACAACAATAATTGGATGTCTTTGGCTGTCAATGCTTATATCAATCGTTTTCGAGACTTGATAGACTATCGTACACTTTCCGATGCAGAGATAGCAGAACGCGGTATCACAGGTTTCACGCATGTACAGCAATATGCCAACTTGTCGCGTGCATCGATAGAAGGCGTGAATTTTACGGCTTCTTTCCATTTGCATCGAGATTTCAATCTCTCTTTGGGATATGCCTACACACATAGCAAAGACAAAGAACACGATACTCCGTTGGATAAATCTGTACGTCATACAGGAACGGTCAATGCTAATTATACACATAGCTGGAACAATTACCGATTGGCTGTCACGCTGAACGGACGTTTGCAAGACAAGCGTTATTCGGTACGTTATGATGCTGCACCTGCTTTTTCTATGTGGGACATCAGCACTCGCCATACATTCCTGCTAAAGAACATCACCATCGAACCCGGTATCGGCATCGAAAACATATTCAATTATAAAGACACGCGTCCGTTCAATTATAATTATGCGACAGTATCGCCCGGGCGTGCCGTATTTGCCAATCTCGTTATTAAATTCAAGAAATAATTATGAAGAAGTTTATTGCACTTACGCTTTTGATATGTATTTCCCTCCCTTTGTTTGCTCATAACGGGAAATATATATCCTCTCCTTTTGCTGCCGATAAACAAGCCGGAGACAAAATAGCTTTTGTCATGGTACACTTTGGAACTACTCATGCAGATACTCGTGTGAAGACCATTGAAGCCTTGAACGAAAGAGTGAAAACTACATTTCCCGAGTGGGACTTTTACGAAGCCTATACATCCCGTATCATCATCGGGAAGCTGAAAAAAGCAGGTATGGAAAAGTCTACTCCCGCCGAAGTTTTTCGTCGATTGATAGAAAAGGGCTACAAATATGTCATGGTGCAAGCCAGTCATATTATAGATGGTATAGAGATGGAATCGCTTCGCAAAGAAATAGCCACAGTAAAATCACAATTCAAAGATATCCGAATGGGCAACTGTCTGCTCTATTCTCCGGAAGACTACATAAAGGTAGCCGAAGTTCTGAATAAAGAAATACCTACACACAAAGAGGTCGTAGCAGTAGGACACGGAACTTATACACCTGCTACGGCAACTTATGCCATGCTCGACTATGTCTTCAAAGAAAAAGGTCTGAAGAATTTTCATGTGGGCACAGTGGAAGGATATCCCGGTATTGAGCAAGTATTGGCACATGTTCAAGCCAATGGGAAGAAAGAAGTTTTACTGATACCGCTCATGTTTGTAGCCGGTGAGCATGCCAAGAACGATATTCAAATAGAGTGGAAAGAACTGTTCGAAGAAAAAGGTTATGATACGACAACTCTTTTGAAAGGCTTAGGCGAGTATAATGGTATTTTGGATATCTTTATTGCCCATATTCGTTTTGCCACACAGCACAAAGAATATGATATTATGGAAAAGAAAGCAAACTACGCCAAAGAAAACAACTAAGCAAATATGGCAAAAGGAAAAATTATTGTTGTCGGTATAGGTCCGGGCTCTCCCGAAGACATTACTCCGGCAGTCATGGAAGCTGTCAGACAAAGCGATGTCGTGGTAGGATACAAATACTACTTCCGATTTATTCAAGATTATTTAAGACCGGACGCTAAATGTATAGATACAGGCATGAAGAAAGAAATTTTGCGTGCCGAACAAGCGTTCGATTTAGCGGAAGAAGGTCATTGCGTCTGTGTCATTAGTTCGGGCGACGCCGGTATCTATGGTATGACGCCTCTCATATATGAAATGAAAAAGCAGCGCAAAAGCGATGTAGAGATAGAAGCGTTACCAGGTATCAGTGCTTTTGTCAAAGCGGCATCTTTACTTGGAGCACCTATAGGACATGATTTCTGCGTGATTTCATTATCCGATTTGATGACTCCATGGAATTTAATTGAAAAAAGAGCCATAGCAGCTGCACAGGCAGATTTCATCACAGCCATTTATAACCCTAAAAGCGAAGGACGTTATTGGCAGCTTTATCGTATAAAGGAACTTTTTTTGCAGCACCGTTCTCCCGAAACTCCCGTAGGATATGTACGTCAAGCCGGTCGACCGGAACAGGAAATCTTTACCACAACACTTGCAGAGTTCGACCCCGAACAAGTAGATATGTTTACTATTGTACTTATCGGGAACTCCCAATCTTATTTTTTTGAAGACAAAATAATCACTCCGAGAGGATATTATCGTAATCGGGAGAAGGAAGAAGATGTAGGTATAGGGCAAGAAATAATGATGGAAAGTTTTCGAACCATCGCCGGCGAACTGAAAAATCCTAATATCAGCATAGATAAAAAATGGGCTTTGCTTCACGCCATACATACTACAGCCGATTTTCAGATGGAAGATATTCTGTATATCGAAGATGGAGCATTGAGCAAGATGTACGATTTACTTTCATCAGGAAAAGTGCGTACGATTATTACCGATGTCACAATGGCTGCCTCTGGTATACGTAAAGGTGCATTGCAACGAATGGGGATAGAGGTAAAGTGTTATCTGAATGATGAGCGTACCATCAAATTGGCAAAAACCAAAGGTATTACACGTTCTCAAGCAGGTATTCGCATCGCAGTAGAAGAACATCCCGAAGCATTGTACGTGTTTGGCAATGCGCCTACAGCATTGATAGAATTATGTGAGTTGATACGAAAAAAGGAAATTACACCTTGCGGTATCATTGCTGCTCCCGTAGGTTTTGTGAATGTTTGCGAATCCAAACACATGGTAAAACCTTTCAGCCATATCCCTAAAATTATTGTCGAAGGTAGAAAAGGTGGCAGTAATCTCGCCGCTACATTAACCAATTCGGTATTGTGTTTTAATGATGCTGTACAACTTCGTCCGGGTAACGATGTCTGAATTTTCCTATTTTATTCCATACGACATTGTCATATGACAACAGAATTTATTGTTATAGGAATCAACGATAGCAGAGAGCAATTTTTCTCTCCTCAGATTATAAATATCATCTCTCAATCCAATGTCTTTTCAGGAGGGAAAAGACATTTTGAGATAATGGAATCCATGCTTCCTTCTCAATACGAATGGATAGATATTCTTATCCCTTTACAACAAACTCTGGAGTATTACAAGACATATTCAAAAGTTGTCGTGTTTGCTTCCGGAGACCCTCTATTCTTTGGTTTTGCCACAACATTACAAAGAGAATTTCCTAATGCGAAAATCACCGTATACCCGGCGTTCAACTCCTTACAGTCTTTAGCGCATCGGTTGGTGATGCCTTATCATGAGATGCATACAGTTTCTCTGACCGGACGTTCTTGGGATTTATTCGATAAAGCTCTGATACAGGGAGAAGAACTCATCGGTTTGTTGACAGACAAGAAACATACTCCTATGACTATCGCAGAAAGAATGTTACGGTATGGATATGACAATTATACTATGTATGTAGGCGAATGTCTGGGAAATGAAACAAGAGAAAGAGTCAGAACACTTACATTGGAAGAAGCCACTCGGTTGACGGATATTTTCCACCCTAACAGTATTATCCTTAAACGAATAAAAGAACGGAAAAAGTTTTTTGGCATCCCTGATAATGAGTTTCATTTACTCAACGGTCGCGCAAAAATGTTGACTAAAATGCCGATACGTTTGCTTACGCTCAGTACATTGGATTTGCATAATAGAAAAGTATTTTGGGATATTGGATTTTGTACGGGTTCTGTTTCCATTGAAGCCAAGTTGCAATTTCCTCATTTAGATATACACTCTTTTGAAATTCGGACAGAGGGCGACGAATTGATGCGACTGAATAGTGAAAAGTTTGGTGCACCAGGTATTCATTATTATATCGGGGATTTTCTTTCAACAGATGTAAGCATGCTTCCCTGCCCTGATGCCGTATTTATAGGAGGACATGGCAATATGATGTTCGAATTCTTGCAAAAAATAAATAATGTCATTGCTCCCGACGGTATTATCGTATTCAATTCTGTATCGGAAGAAAGTCTGAATGCATTTAAGGAAGGCATTGCTGGTATTGGTAAAAAAATCGTTTCATCAACACAAATTACAGTAGATACTTTCAACAAAATAGAAATTCTCAAAGCAAAATGAAAGAAAACAACATAGCCTTATTACTTATTTCCTCACAGTGCAGAGAATTGGCAATTACTCTTCAAAGAGAATTGAGCGACAGTATTATTTATACCAAAGTGTCGTCAGAGATACCGCATTCGGTGCAAATCAGTTCTTTTGCCGAAACCATGTCGCAAATTGTTGAACAGCATAAACAGATTATTGTCATCGGAGCTTTAGGTATTTGTGTACGCTTGATAGCTCCTTACGTGCAAGATAAATACTACGACCCTGCCGTTATCTGTGTCGATAGTACGGGACAGTTTATCATTCCGGTTTTATCCGGTCATGTAGGAGGAGCAAATGAGTGGGCTACACGTATAGCAAATATATTGGGAGGTATTCCTGCTATCACGACACAAAGCGATAATGAAGGATTATGGGCTTTGGATACTTTGGCACGTACTTACAATTGGTATGCAGAAGCAGACCATGAAACGATGAACCAAATTATTTTTGCTTTTGTTCAGAAGAAAAACATAGCACTTCTTCTTGAAGTTAAAGACCAAGGAACAGCATATCTGGAGCGAACAAAACCTGTACATGTAGATATTTTTTATCACATGAACGAAATAAACAAGGAAGAATATACTGCTTTAATTGCTGTCACTCCTCATATTTATGAAACAGGTATACCAAGCTTATTTTTTCGACCCAAAGTTTTGCACATAGGTATAGGATGCAGAAAGATGTGCTATCCTGACGGTATTCCGCAACATATTTTTCGTTGCATGACAGAAATACACAAACTTTCTCCTCGTTCAATTAAATCCATCGGCACCATAGAACAGAAAAAAGAAGAACCTCTGTTGCCCTTGTTGCAATCAACTTTTTATAATGCTGAGTTATCTGTTTATACAGCCGAAGAAATACAAGATATTCCGGTTCCCAATCCGTCGGAAAATCCACAAAAAGCAGTCGGAGTACCAAGTGTTGCCGAAGCGTGTGCCATCGCGAGCAGTCATCACGGTCTATTGCTCGTAGAAAAACAAAAAGGATGTCTACAAGAAGGAGCCGACTTTACCTATGCAGTTGCATTGGAAAAAACGGCTATCAGACGAGGGCATATTGAAATAGTTGGAGCAGGTCCCGGCGACCCGGAACTTGTTTCGGTGAGAGGCAAACGTTTTTTGGAACAAGCCGATTTGATTCTATATGCAGGCAGTTTAGTTCCCATCGAACTTACACATTATGCCAAACAAGGAGCTGTGGTAAGAAGTTCGGCAGACATGAATTTGGAGGAACAATTTGCCATCATGAAGGAGTTTTATGACAGAGGATTACTGGTGGTTCGCTTGCATACGGGAGACCCTTGTATCTACGGAGCAATACAAGAGCAAATGGCATATTTCGACCGGTACGGAATGAGTTATCACATCACACCGGGTATATCTTCTTTTCAAGCAGCGGCAGCGGCATTGAATTCTCAATTCACTATTCCCGAAAAAGTGCAAACCATCATTCTGACCAGAGGAGAAGGACGTACTCCCATGCCCGAAAAGGAACAACTGCATAAGTTAGCACAATCTCAAAGTACCATGTGTATTTATCTGAGTGCCGGAATAGTGGAAAAGGTACAAGCAGAGCTTCTTCAGGCATACCCCCCCACTACCCCCGTAGCCGTTTGTTATAAATTGACTTGGAAAGACGAAAAGATATATCGCTGCACATTGCAAGATATGGCAAAAACTGTCAGAGAAAATAATCTGACATTGACTACTTTATTGGTTATTGGAGATGCCATAGATAACAGACAGGGTCTTTCTCGTCTCTATGCGGATGAGTTCAAGCATTTATTCAGAAAATGATTCTCATATTAGGCGGTACAACAGAAGGGCGTATTGCAACACAAACCATCGACCAAGCAGGAAAACCCTTTTATTACTCTACCAGAGGTGACGAGCAATTGATAGAGAGTAAAAACGGTATTCGCCTAACGGGGAAAATGGAACCCGAAGAGATGGTAGCTTTCTGTCGTGACAACGATATACGCCTGTTGGTAGATGCCGCACATCCATTTGCAATACAGTTGCACAGCAATGTGGCACAAACTGCACAAATTTGCCAAATACCGGTAGTGCGTTTAGAACGCAGATATCCTCGATTTAATGAAGCGTGCATTGCCTGTCAAGGTTACGATGATGCTGTCGTGAAGATGAAGAAACATGGTGTCCGACGACTACTGGCATTGACGGGTGTGCAGACCATCGGTAAACTTTCCGATTATTGGAAAGAAGCGACTTGTTTTTTCCGGATTTTAGACAGAAACAGTTCTTTTTTACTTGCCGAAAATTTTGGCTTCCCTTCCGACAATCTTTTGGTCTATGAACCGGAAGTTCCTATCGCCGAACTTATCGAAGCCTATCAAGCCGATGCTATTATTACCAAAGAAAGCGGTGGAAGCGGTGGCTTCGAAGAAAAACAAATCGCATGCTTGGAAAAAAAAATACCACTTTTCGTTGTCAAACGACCTATTCTACCCTCTTTCTTTCATACTGTCACAGGAGAATTCGGTTTGAGAAAAGCCATTGAGCAATTTGTTCCGGATTTCTTTCCATTGCGTATAGGGTTCACAACAGGTTCCTGTGCCACAGTAGCTTCCAAAGTTGCTTTATTGACGTTATTGGGAAAAGGCTATTCGAAAGAAACAGACTTTCTTCTTCCCAACGGCGAAGAAATGTGCATGCGTATCGACCGTATCGAAAAACGGCATGACAGTGCTACGGCGTATGTTACGAAAGATGCGGGAGACGACCCCGATGTGATACATGGACAGAGCATTGTCTCGACTGTGTCATTCAATTCTTTGCGAGAAATACGTTTCCTGCAAGGATTGGGTGTGGGAACAGTCACCTTGCCCGGTATAGGATTACCCATAGGAGGTCCTGCCATCAACAAAGTTCCTCGTCAAATGATTACACAGGCACTGACTGCTTTGTATAAAGGAGGTTTGGACGTGACCATCAGTGTACCGAATGGCAAAGAAATCGCAGAGAAAACATTCAATCCCAAGCTCGGAATCGTCAATGGCATTTCCATTTTAGGAACACTCGGAATTGTTCGTCCTTTTTCTTTGGAAGCATGGACAGAGTCCATAGAACGTGAGATAGAAGTAGCCATAGCTTTGCAAGCCGAAAGAATTGTCATCAATTCGGGAGCAAAAAGTGAGCGATATGTCAAGCAACGTTATCCCGACCTGCCTTCACAGGCTTTTATACATTACGGCAACTTTATAGGAATTACATTGTCTGCGGCAGAAAAACATCGGATAGAAAAAGTAACTTTAGGCATCATGCTGGGGAAAGCCGTAAAATTGGCAGCAGGACATTTGGATACACACAGCAAGAAAGCGGTATTGGATAAAGATTTTCTTTGCCGATTGGCAACAGAAGCCGGTTGTAGTCCGATGACTCATCAGCAAATACAAGAAATGACATTGGCTCGAGAATTGTGGACTCGTTTATCCGAAGAAGACCGTCGGTCTTTTTTTACCGTACTTTTACAACATTGTTACCAATACTGCCGAACAGTTTTCAGTGGAAAACTGGAATTGCTACTTATCAGTGACGACGGAGAGATTTGGGAAGAAGCATAGTTATCACGATACACGTCTTATTCTGTATAGACAACATCCTTTTTTTATGGTCTTTTGTTTACGCAAAAACCGTGTTGCGTAAGTCGATTTGCCAAAGTGCCTTTTCACTCCTTATTATATATAAGAAAAAACATTTCTCCTCGTACCTCGTCAACTCAAAAACTCGCCCCTTCAAACTATCTATATATTGCCGATTTGATAACAACATGTTGTCAAGTTGATAGCATCATGTTGCTATCGCGATAAGAACATGTTGCTATCGCGATGACAACAGCGTCAAAGAATGTTAACATCATAATCGCATC
>JBGXXU010000080.1:0-4557 GCA_041814865.1 Phocaeicola sp.
CATATTGCCGATTTGATAACAACATGTTGTCAAGTCGATAGCATCATGTTGCTATCGCGATAAGAACATGTTGCTATCGCGATGACAACAGCGTCAAAGAATGTTAACATCATAATCGCATCGAGAAGGCATCGTAGAGCCGTTTTCTTCCAGCCAAGAAAACTGTTTTTCGAGGTTTTTTCGGACTGTGAAAACATTGCTCAGCCAATGAATTTCGTGAGAAAACATCAACTCTGCACTATGCGGAAGGCTGTATAAACACAAGCTTCGTATATTCATCGCAAAAAAAGGAAAGAAGCCTTTGCCACTCTTGGAAAAGAGATTACTTTTGTCATCGTCTCGACAAGGTTCGTCGGACAAAGAGTTTGGGCTATGGTGTAATGGTAACACAACAGATTCTGGTCCTGTTTTTCTTGGTTCGAATCCAAGTAGCCCAACACAACATAAAAGAAAAGACACATCCGGCGCGGATGTGTCTTTTCTTTTATCACTGTTCTGTTTATTTCCTGCCTTTCTTGTATTTCGCTTTCACCGGCGAAAGAAGCAATTTGTAAGACAAAGCTCTCTGCGGAACCCTGTACACAGGCAGTGTATCCACATCGTAACCGCAACTGGCATTGCCTACACCGCGCGCATAAGCATCCAGATGCAAGACGATATACGGACGTTTCACCAATTCCCATGTATGTTTCGCTTTCATCAAATCCTCATCCGTATAAGGCAACGCCGAGAAAGAAACACGACCATCCACCATGATTTTCACACCTCGTCCCAACGAATCCGTCAAAGACAATTCGCGCAAACCTTCTCGATTGCCCGAAGACTGCGGTTTCACGTAAGCACCGAGCATATCCTCTACTTTGTCTTGGTATCTGCCCACAGTCACACCGTCTTTTCTGTCCGCATAGTTCTCCCAAGGTCCGTATGCATAATAATCCACAAACTCGAACGCAGGATTGATGCCTGCGGACAAACCTGCGCGTCTGAGGTCGGGCGTATGCGGTTGGAAGTGCGTATCCATTTCCATTTCTCCGTTACGATAGAAAGTATAGACTATTTTCGTATCGCAAAGTTTGCCTTTGCGTTCGGTGGTCACCTGTATTTCTTTGCCCCGTTTCTCCACACGGCAGGTTCCTTCGGCATTCAATTCCGCATCTGTCTTTTGATAGCGGTCGTTTTCTATCCAGCGATGATTGTCGAACTCAAAGCCTTTTCCTTCGGCAATAACAGGCGTTCCATTCATCAAGAGTTGTGTCATCGTACCCGTACGAGTATCGAAAGCCGCTTTGAGCAATGTATTGCTGATGATGAGTGAATTTGCCACTTCGGAGATATTGAAGGCATCGCCGTCTTTACGCAAATTGCTGTTCACCATCCACCCTTTGCGTTCCAGCAGCGTGATTTGCTCGTGCGCCATGCTGCGGTCGGCTTCGCTCCAGGTTTGTTTGTTCTTCAATCGGATATCTATATTGACAAATACTTCTTTACCTGCTTTGCGCAGTTCCGCAAGTTTGATGTCTGTCAAAGGAATTTCCACTTCCGTCGTCGTTTGCGGAGCGGCAGAAAGTTTTCCCACATAGGTTTTACCGACTTTGTGCCCGTCGACGAGATATTCCGCCGTCAAGTAAAAGCCGTCCAATGGCAAGAAATTGTACTTGTTGTTCAACGAGACAATCATACTTTTCTGCTTTTCGTCCACCCTCACCAATCTGATATCGATAAAACGATGAGCCGCTTTCACTTCAGCCAGTTTGGCAGACTCTTTGCGCGTAGGCGGAACGATACCATTAGAGCAGAAATTTCCTTGATGCGGTCCCGGATAATCGTAACCCGTATGCAAACGGAAGACACCCTGCTTCATTTCTTTCGGGTCGTAAATAGCTTGGTCTACCCAATCCCAAATAGCGGCACCGATTGTTGCCCGACTGCCTTCTATACTTTCCCAATACTCTTTCAAATTGCCGATGGCATTTCCCATAGCATGCGCATATTCGCAAATGAAGAGCGGTTTATCCACCGAGTTGACGTACTCGTTCATCCAAGCCATGCCGGGATACATCTTGGAATACATGTCGCTGAAACGATTGCCGCCGATTTCCGTTCCGTCGCGCGTGCCTTCGTAGTGTATGGGACGACTGTCGAGTGCTTTTGCCGCTTCGTAACAATACTTGAAATTGCCGCCACCGCCTGCCTCATTACCCAAACTCCAGAAAATAACGCTGGGATGATTGCGGTCGCGCAATACCATACGGTCTATACGGTCGACAAACGATGGAATCCACGACGGCATATCGCTGATACTTTGATTGGCGTGATTTTCCAAGTCTGCCTCGTCCATCGTATAAAGCCCGAAGTAATCGTACATGGCATACATACGTTCATCGTTGGGATAGTGTGCCGTGCGAATGGTATTGATATTGTTTTGCTTCATCAACAGCACATCTTGCAACATGGAAGCCACAGGCACGGCTCTGCCATGCACGGGATGCGTATCGTGTCTGTTCACACCTTTGAAAAAGACGCGTTGCCCGTTGATGTAGACCAATCTGTCCTTAATCTCTATATCGCGGAAACCGTATTTCGTAGAGAAAGCCATATCCTCTTTTCCTTCCGAACGCTGTGCTATTTCCACCGTATAAAGTGTGGGAATTTCCGCACTCCACAAAGAGAGATTGTCGAGCGAAAAAGAAAAATCCACGTGTTGCAACGAGTCTTGCGCTCCCAAAGCAATGTGCTTGACCTGTTCCGCGATAAGTTTCTCTTCGGGAGAAAGAAGACGTACCACTATTTCCTTCTCGGCTTTCAAACGGTCGCGATTGTCCATTTCCACGCGTACATTCATCCTGCCGGTGCGATAACCGTTGACAGCGTCCAATTGCGAGGTGATATAATGGTCGCGTACAGCCACGCGAGGCGTATTGTACACATATACATCGCGGAAAATACCGCTCATGCGGAACATATCCTGACATTCGAGATAGGAACCATCCGACCAACGGAAAACTTGCACCGCCAATTTGTTGCCTTTGGCACGAAGATACGGTGTAAGGTCGAACTCGGCGACATTGTTGGCACCTTGTGTATAACCCACATATTTTCCGTTGAGGTAAACAAATGCCGCGCTGTAAATACCACCGAAGTGAATGAAAGTACGCTTGCCCAACCACTCTGCCGGTACATCGAAATAACGCACGTACGACCCTACGGGATTGATACCGTAATTCTTCCCACCATCATTAAATCCTTTACGGGCATTGATAAACGGTGGCGTATCCGCATGAGGAAACTCCACGTTGGCATAGATGGGAAAATCGTAACCGTGCATTTCCCAGTTCGATGGGACGGGAATGTTATCCCAACCGGATTGGTCGGTGTTTTCTTTGTAGAAATCGAGCGGACGCAAAGAAGGTTCTTTCACCAAAGAAAATTTCCAATCGCCATTGAGCAATTGGTAGTACGCACTCTGTGTACGCTCCCAGGGGAATTGATAAAAAGCTCTGTCTGCCTGCATCGCCGCAGTATTGGGATACGGTATGAATGTAGCATGTCCCTTTTCCTTGTTCTGTGCAAAGATGGTTTCGTTTTCCCAGAAATTCTTTCTGCGTTCCGCCTCTTCGGCTTTCGCCACATCGTTCAAGTTGCCTGCCACTTCCAAAACGAAGTAAGTGCTGTTGGCTTGTTTCACCGCAGTGGCAGGCAGCAAGACGAGTTTGCCATCTTGCAGAGTCAACACATGCGATTGTTTGTTGGCAGGAATAAAACGAACATACTTTCCTTGCGAACGTATCAGCCAAAGTTGCGCTTCGTCCGAGCCATTGTTCTCTACGATGGCAGCAGTATTGTTTACCGTAGCTTGCACGGCGTGCGTTTGTGCAGGTGTCAGCAGACGATAGCTACCCGACAGATAAGCGATACTCCACTGTTGCGCCATCTTGTTTTTGTCCGTTGCAGAGAGTGTCAACATATCCGAGTTTCGTTCTATACTTCGAGAAGTTTGCGTAGCCGGTATGATTCTGTACAACTTATTGACATCTATCGAGGAGGACGCCATTCCCCAAGAGACACAACAGAGCAGAAATAATAAACCGCATGTACGTAAAAGGTTTTGATTCATACTGATGGTTTTTGAGTATTTTTATTTTGACGTACAAATATAGTAAAGGATTTGATGCTCAAGAAAGATAGGAAACCTTTTTACTCGCCGCACGGAAGCACAGACCCGTTCTTCGGGAACAAGATGCAAGGACGGGAAAATACAGTATCGACGCATCACTTCTTCGATGTATAAATACACTTGGAAGACGCAACCGTTTCTGCATATTTATACCACATCGAGTATGTGTTTCGGCGCGAAATTCGGTCGCTGCGCAATGCTTCCGCAGTCCGGAAAAATCCCTGAAAATTCGCTTTTTCGATGAAAGAAAAACGCCTCTACGATACCTTCTCGATGCGATTATGATGTTAACATTCTTTGACGCTGTTGTCATCGCGATAGCAACATGTTCTCATCGCGATAGCAACATGATGCTATCGACTTGACAACATGTTGTTATCAAA
>JBGXXU010000081.1:0-11731 GCA_041814865.1 Phocaeicola sp.
ATAGGAGAAAAGAGTTTCTTCCTCGTACCTCGTCAACTCAAAAACTCGCCCCTTCAAACTATCTATATATTGCCCTTTTGATAACAACATGTTGTCAAGTCGATAGCATCATGTTGCTATCGCGATAAGAACATGTTGCTATCGCGATGACAACAGCGTCAAAGAATGTTAACATCATAATCGCATCGAGAAGGCATTGTAGAGGCTTTTTTCTTTCTGTAAAAAAGCAACTTTTCGAGGCTGTTTCGGACAGAAAAAACATTGCGTAGCGACCGAATTTCGCACGGAAAAAGTATGCCGGGAGAATTGTCCTTGTGTCGAAATACCCGGTCTTTTGTATGCGGAGAGAACGTTAAAACGAGTCTTGTGTGTTAATATATCGGCGAAACACCGGTCCGAAATTCCAATAAGTACCCTGTTCGTATGACGAAGCAAAAAAAGAAAGCGAGGATTATTCCTCGCTTTTTTCTGTTTTGAACTTACTGATGAGCTCGTCGATTTCTTCCGACTTCAGGTTTATTCCTTTTTTACGCAGATACTCTGCAATCTTTTTGCGTGTGTCTTCCCCTTTCTCCGGTGCGAAAAGCAAACCGGCTACTGCTCCGATGGCAAGACCTCCCAGAAAAGCGGCTGCAATGTTCAAACCTTTCATAAACTTTTGTTTTAATCGTTCCCTACAAATATACTCAAATCCAAGCTACGTATATCTTTCTTTATCTTCTTTTGCTGCTTCCGTTTCCCCGATGCCCTATTATTAACCAAGATTAACAACACCCCTATGTCGATATTATTATTTTTGCAACGACAACATATAGAAAACGAAGAAATACCAATACAATATTAACAGTTAAAGAACGGTCTTATGAAGAAAACTATCTTATTAGGAATGGGATTGTGTGTAGCTTTGGCTTTCACTTCCTGTAAATCCAGCGAAAGTGCTTACAAAAAAGCATACGAAAAAGCAAAACAAGCAGAGTTGGCAGAAGCAGCAAAGAGCGACAATACTTATGCACAACAAGTGACTCCGGTACAAGCTCCGGTAAACAATAATACCGGAACATACACACCCGCTGCTTCCGTGAGAGAAGAAAGAGTGGAATTGGTATCGGGTGTAGGGCTGAAAGCTTACAGCGTGGTTTGCGGTAGCTTCGGAGTAAAAGCAAATGCAGATGGTTTGAAGTCTACGCTCGAAAGAGATGGCTACAACGCGAAAGTGGTGTACAATGCGGAAAGAAACATGTATCGTGTCATCGTAGAGTCTTATGATACTCGCGAGGAAGCAGCTCGCGCACGCGACGCTTTCAAAAACAGATACCCCAATCGTACGGACTTCCAATCATCTTGGTTGCTCTACCGTTTGAACTAATATACATTTGATATAATGTGGAGATACTGTTTCGGCGGAGCTCCATGTCGGGGATATTCTTCCTTGATGTGTTAGCCCCGAAACAGTATCTTTGTTGTATAAACATGGGTAGAATTTTAGCCATCGACTATGGAAAGAAGCGAACAGGTATCGCTGTCTCGGACCCGTTGCAAATCATCGCCAACGGACTGACAACCGTAGAGACACCGAAACTCCTGGACTTCTTGTTGCAATATGTGGCAAAAGAGAATGTGGAGCGTATCGTGGTGGGGTATCCCAAACAACTCAACAACGAAGACTCGGAAAACATGAAACGCATCGTGCCTTTTGTCAATACACTGAAGAAACGTTTGCCGCAAATGCCGATAGAGTGGGTGGACGAACGTTTTACATCCGCGTTGGCACAACAAGCCATGATAGCAGGCGGTCTGAAAAAGAAAGACAGACAAAACAAAGCACTCGTCGACGAAATCAGTGCCACCATCATATTGCAGTCTTATATGGAGTCGCGTCGCTGAAAGAAAATCTCCCCCCCCCCTTATTCTCGAAAGAAAAATCATTAAAAAGAAACCACAGTAGCATGATATTACCTATTTACGTGTACGGGCAATCCGTGTTGCGCAAAGAAACAGTAGATATTACCCCCGATTATCCCAACTTGAAAGAGTTGATACAAAATATGTTCGAGACGATGGACAATGCCGACGGTGTGGGACTGGCAGCTCCGCAGGTAGGATTGGATATTCGTCTGTTGGTGATAGGACTCGATGCACTCGCCGAAGACTATCCCGAATACAAAGATTTCCGCAAAGCCTACATCAATGCCCACATCGTGGAAGTAAGCGAAGAAGAATGTTCCATGGAAGAAGGATGTTTGAGCTTGCCGGGATTGCACGAAAGCGTGAAGCGTCCGAAAAGTATCCGTCTGCAATATGTAGATGAAAACTTCGAGGCACACGACGAGTGGATAGACGGTTTTCTGGCACGCGCATTACAGCACGAAATAGACCATTTGGAAGGTGTCTTGTTTTTCGACCACTTGTCCGGCTTACGCAAGAAAATGATACGCGGCAAACTCAATAATATGTTGGAAGGAAAGGTAAGATGCTCCTATAAAGTGAAAACCCTGAAATGAAAAGACGGCTGAACCTCTTGTTTGTAAGTTGCATTTGTACGCTTTCGGCATTGGCGCAAATCAATACCGAACGTGTCATGAGTATAGGCAAAAACGCATTGTACTTCGAAGACTATGTGCTTTCGATACAGTACTTCAATCAAGTCATCAATGCGAAACCGTACTTGGCAGAAGCTTACTTTTACAGAGGATTGGCGAAAATGAACTTGGACGACTATATCGGCGCGGAAGCAGATTGCAGCGAAGCCATAGCCCGCAATCCTTTTGTCGTCAATGCTTATCAAGTGAGAGGAATATCCCGTATCCGCCAGAAAAAGTTTGCGGAAGCGGTGACTGACTATCGCAAGGCGTTGACGATAGAACCCGAGAATACTTCGTTCAGGCATAATATGGCGTTGTGCCAAATCAATTTGGAGAAGTACGACGAAGCACGTGCGCAGTTGGATACGCTTACCCGTATAGCTCCTCGTTATGTAGAAGCATATATGATGAAGACAGAGGTTTCTTTGAAGCAAAAAGATACCCTGCAAGCCATGACCGACGCAGACAAAGCCATCGAAATGGACCGCTTCAGTGCGGAGCCGTGGATAGCAAGAGGCATGATATTCTTGCAACGCGAAAAATATGCCGACGCAGAGTCGGACTTGTCGGAAGCAATACGACTTTCGGTGAGAAATGCAGGAGTTTACATCAACAGAGCTTTGGCGCGTTACCATCAACGAAATTTGAGAGGAGCCATGTCTGACTACGATGCGGCATTGGACATTGATAAAAACAATTACTTAGGGCATTACAATCGTGGATTGCTGAGAGCGCAAGTGGGCGATGACAATCGTGCCATAGAAGATTTCGACTATGTACTTTCCATTGAGCCGAACAATTTGATTGCCGTGTTCAACAGAGCGTTGTTGAGAGACAAAACAGGCGATTACAAAGGTGCGATAAAAGACTACACAGCCGTGTTGAAAGAGTATCCCAATTTCCTTGAAGCTTATACATACAGGGCAAAGTTGCGACGCAAGACTGGCGACGTAGCTGGCGCGCAGGCAGACGAATTGGTGTTGCTCAAGGCGCAAATTGCCATCAGTCAGGGACAGCGACCGATGGTGGCGAAGAACACAACAAGAAAGAAGTCGGACAAGAACATCAACGATTATCGTAGTCTGGTGGTGGCAGACAGTACAGAAACAGAAAGGACGTACAAAACGAATTATCGTGGAAAGGTGCAGAATAAAGATATGGCGATTTTGCCTCAACCCATGTTCGCGCTCAATTATTATGAGAAGAGAGAAGAGGTAAGGAGACAAATCAATCATGCCAAAGAAATAGAACAAATCAATACTCGGAGGCTTTTGCCCAAAAGACTCTTGCTTACCAACGACGAAGCACCGCTGACGGATGCACAAATCAAAGAGCATACGCAGTCCATAGATTTGCAGACGAAACGCATAGCCCGGAAAGAAGACGACAAATATATCCGCTTTGCGAGGGCGTTGGATTACTACCTGATGCAGGACTTGGACAATGCCGTGGCAGACTTGAACACTGTGATTGAGGCGGACTCTGCTTTTTTCCTTGCTTATTTCATGCGGAGTGTCGTGAGTTATAAACAGCTGGAAGTGAAGAACGGCGATAAACCAGTTGCCAATGCAGACGTGGCGAGTTTGGCTTTGGATGTGTATCGTAGCGACTGTAAACGCATACAGGAAGACTTGGATAAGGTTATCGCTCTGGCACCCGATTTCGCTTTTGCCTATTACAACCGTGCTAATGTATCTGTCTTGTTGAAAGACTATCCGGCGGCTCTGCGCGATTACGACGAAGCCATACGCTTAGACCGCAATTTCTCCGATGCTTATTACAATCGGGGTTTGGTTTACATCTACCTCGATAGAGGGAAAGAGGGAGTGAAAGACCTCAGCAAGGCAGGAGAATTAGGAATCTTCTCGGCTTACAATCTGATAAAGAAACTGACTAAAACGGAGTGACACTTACGTTTTTCGCATACTCTCGCTAAATACTTCGGAAATCATTGTTTCCGCAGGGAAACATTCTGTTTTTTGCTTCGTGAAAATCTTTTTCTCTGTGAAGTTGCGGGCTTCCTGCTTTACAGGTTTTGAGTTGTAGTATATGTTTGGCGATGAAGGATGCTCTGAACCGAGACAGCAAGCAGCTCGCACTTCTGCGTGCGGTGTTTCTTGGTAGGAAGTTTTCTTTTTATTTTTGCAAAAAACAAACGAAATGGACAGTGTGGAAAGAATAAATTGGTTGCGCGAAACATTGCACAGACACAATCATCGGTATTATGTGGAAAATGCACCTGTGATAAGCGATAAGGAATTCGACGATTTGATGCGCGAATTGCAGGATTTGGAAAAGGCGCATCCGGAGTGTTTCGATGCCAATTCGCCGACAATGCGCGTGGGAAGCGATTTGAACCGAGAATTCGAGCAGGTAGAGCACCGTTATCCGATGCTTTCGCTGGGCAATACTTACTCGGAGAGCGAGGTGAGAGAGTTTCACGACCGTATAGCTCGTGCACTGAACGAGCCGTTTGAAATTTGTTGCGAATTGAAATTCGACGGCACTTCCATCTCGCTGACTTATGAAAACGGGCGATTGGTACGTGCGGTGACGCGTGGCGATGGCGTACGTGGCGATGATGTGACGGAAAATGTGAAGACAATTCGCTCCATACCGCTGGTGCTGAAAGGCAACGATTATCCTGCATTGTTCGAAATAAGGGGCGAAATTCTGATGCCTTGGAATGTTTTCGATGAACTGAACCGGGAGCGGGAGTTGCGCGAAGAACAGCTTTTTGCCAATCCTCGCAATGCAGCTTCGGGTACGTTGAAACTGCAAAATTCCGCTACGGTAGCTTCTCGCAAGTTGGACGCTTATTTATATTCGTTATTGGGCGAATATCTTCCTCACGATGGGCATTTCGAGAATTTGCAGTCGGCTGCAAGTTGGGGTTTCAAAATTTCGTCGGCTACGCGCAAGGCGAGTACTCTCGAAGAAGTCCTTTCGTTTATCAATTATTGGGACACGGCGCGCAAGGAACTGCCTGTGGCAACGGACGGCATCGTCTTAAAAGTAAATTCCACACGTCAGCAACGACACCTGGGCTTTACTGCCAAATCGCCCCGTTGGGCTATTGCTTATAAGTTTCAAGCCGAGAAAGCACTCACTCGTTTGGAGAAGGTGACTTATCAAGTGGGGCGTACGGGAGCCATAACTCCTGTTGCCAATCTTGTTCCGGTGCTGTTGTCAGGGACTGTGGTGAAGAGAGCTTCTTTACACAATGCCGATATTATCCGTCAGTTGGATTTGCACGAAGGCGATATGGTGTATGTGGAAAAAGGTGGTGAAATCATCCCGAAGATAACGGGTGTGGAAGTGTCGAGTCGCCGGTCCGGAAGTACGCCGGTGCGATTTGCGACACATTGTCCGGAGTGTGGTACTGCTTTGGTTCGTTACGAGGATGAAGCGGCGCACTATTGTCCCAACGATGTGGAATGTCCCCCTCAATTGAAGGGAAAGATAGAACACTACATCAGTCGCAAAGCTATGAACATCGAAGGGTTGGGTGCCGAAACGGTAGATCGCTTCTTCCGAAACGGTTATATCAAAAGTGTGGCAGACTTGTATGAACTCCGTATAGAAGACATGATGCTTCTGGAGCGTTTGGGACAGAAAACGGCGGAGAACATTGTTTCGAGTGTGGAGGCGTCGAAATCGGTGCCTTTCGAGCGTGTGTTGTTTGCTTTGGGGATACGTTTTGTGGGCGAAACCGTTGCGAAGAAATTGGCGCGAGCATTCGGCAACATCGAGAACTTATCGTCAGCCACATTGGAGCAGTTGTTGGAGGTAAACGAAATAGGAGAAAAAATAGCCGGCAGTATCATCCTATATTTCCGCGATGAACGCAATCGGGAACTTATTCGTCGTTTGAAAGATGCAGGCGTGCAATTGGAAATGACGGAACAATCGGGGGAAGCACTCTCCGATGCGTTGCAAGGGCAAAGTGTGGTGATAAGCGGTGTCTTTGTTCATCACTCTCGCGACGAGTACAAGGCTTTGATAGAACAACACGGAGGCAAGAACGTAGGCAGTATCAGTAAGAATACTTCTTTTGTATTGGCAGGAGAGAACATGGGACCTGCAAAACTTGAGAAAGCCCGTGCGCTGGGTGTACGCATCGTAGACGAAGAGGAGTTCTTGCATATGATTTCTTCGGAATAAGACGGGCACTATTTGTGTCTTCTTATTGTATGTTCGTTTGGTTCGTAAATTAAATTAAAAAATACGCGTTCTTTATATCAAAGAGAGAACATATAGCTGCTTTGTTCTCTTATTTATAGGTATATTTGTAGCTCATTTACAATTAAACAACAACTTAACCAATTAAGGAGGAAATTATAATGAGAACAAATCTCAGTTCTTTGGTATCGCTCAACAGAGTCCCCACTCGCTATTATAAGCCCGAGAGTCCCATCGAGCGTTCTGTTATCACTCGTCTTGAGAAAATTCCCACTAATATCTTTGAACATGCGGATGAAGGAGCAAAAAGCATTGCTGCCGAAATAGCCGTCAAAATACGTCAGCGTCAGTCGGAAGGTAAACATTGTACCATCGCTGTAGGAACGGGCGTTTCGTTGCGTCCCATCTTCGCAGAACTGATTTACCTGCACAAAGAGAAAGGATTGAGTTTCAAAAATGTGATATTCTTCAATCTGGACGAATACTATCCTTTGACCGACGAAGTGCACAGCACTCTTTATCAGTTGAAAGAACTGTTCCTCTCGCATTTGGATATCACGGCGGAAAATATCTGCTCGTTGAACGGAAATGTTTCCCAAACAGACATTGTGGAGTATTGCTTGCAGTACGAAGAGAAAATCAAGTCTTATGGTGGTTTGGATATGGTGGTTATGGGCTTGGGACGCAAAGGCAACATCGCCATGAACGAACCTGGTTCTAATGCGGGTTCTATCACGCGTTTGATTTTGACGGACGCAGACACTCGTGCGGAAGCACTTCGCAGTTTAGGTTTGGAGCAGTTGCCTACTTGTTCTTTGACGATGGGTATTTCTACTATATTGAGTGCAAAGAAAGTTTATTTGGTAGCTTGGGGCGAAGATAAAGCACCGATTATCAAAAAAGCAGTGGAAGACCCTGAAACCGATGCTTTGCCGGCTTCTTTCTTACAGTCGCATGCCAATGCAACCGTATGTATAGACCTTCCGGCTGCAGCCAACCTGACTCGTATTCAACGCCCTTGGCTGGTGACGAGTTGCGAGTGGGATGACAAACTTATACGCAGTGCCATCGTATGGCTTTGCCTTTTGATAAACAAACCTGTGTTGAAATTGACAAACAAGGACTACAATGACCACGGTTTGAGTGAGCTTTTGGCACTTTACGGTTCGGCATACAATGTAAACATCAAAGTATTCAACGACCTTCAGCATACCATTACAGGATGGCCCGGCGGTAAACCTAATGCAGACGACACTTACCGTCCGGAGCGTGCGAAACCTTATCCGAAGCGTGTTATCGTATTCTCTCCTCACCCCGATGACGATGTGATTTCGATGGGAGGAACGCTGCGCCGTTTGGTACAACAAGGTCACGAGGTACATGTGGCTTATCAGACTTCGGGTAACATTGCAGTCGGTGATGAAGAAGCGGTACGCTTCATGCACTTTGTCAATGGTTTCAATCAGCTTTTTGCAAATAACGAACAAGTGATAGCTTCGAAATATGCCGAAATCAAAGACTTTCTGAAGAGTAAGAAAGAAGGAGATTTGGACAGTGCCGATGTGTTGAAGATAAAAGGCTTGATACGTCGCGGTGAAGCAAGAACGGCTTGTACTTACAATGATATTCCGTTGGAACGCTGTCATTTTCTTGACCTTCCTTTCTACGAAACAGGAAAGATTGAGAAAAATCCCATCGGAGAAGCGGACGTGCGTATCGTACAAAAGTTTATTCATGACATAGCTCCTCACCAAATTTTCGTTGCCGGCGATTTGGCAGACCCGCACGGCACACACAGAGTTTGTCTTGATGCCATTTTTGCAGCGGTAGATGAAGAAAAGAAAGAAAAAGCAAAATGGTTGGACGACTGTCGTATCTGGATGTATCGCGGTGCTTGGGCAGAATGGGAAATCGAAAACATTGAAATGGCTGTGCCTTTGAGTCCCGAGGAATTGCGCGCAAAGCGAAACTCCATCCTGAAGCATCAATCGCAAATGGAGAGCGCACCTTTCTTGGGAAGCGATGAGCGTCTTTTCTGGCAACGCAGTGAGGAAAGAAACCGAGGAACCGCGGAGTTGTATCACCGTTTGGGCTTGGCTTCTTATGAAGCTATCGAGGCTTTTGTGGAATATGTTCCGCTGTAATCGGTAGATAGACGAGATACACAAACAAAAAACCGTCTCACCAATTGGTGAGACGGTTTTTTGTTTGTTCGGAAAGCTATGTTTATTCTTTCTTCAAACCTTCTTCTTTTACTTTGCGGAGTAGGTCGGAAGTGAAGATAAAATCGTTCAGACGTTCGTTGGTGGCTGTAAAGATGTCGTGCATTGTGCCTTCCCACTCTTTGTGTCCCTGATAGATATACAATATACTTTCTCCTATTCCCAATACAGAGTTCATGTCGTGCGTATTGATGACGGTGGTCATGCCATATTCGTGCGTGATACTGTGTATCAATTCGTCTATGACAAGTGATGTCTTCGGGTCGAGACCGGAATTAGGCTCGTCGCAGAAGAGATATTTCGGGTTCAATGCTATGGCGCGTGCGATGGCGACACGTTTCTGCATACCGCCGCTTATCTCTCCGGGATATTTGCTTTCGGCATCCGAGAGGTTTACTCTGTCCAGACAGAAGCGAGCGCGTCTGATACGGTCGCGCAGTGTATCGTTGGAAAACATATTGAGTGGAAACATGACATTTTCCAAAACCGAGAGCGAGTCGAAAAGTGCGGCACTTTGGAATATCATGCCCATTTCCCGGCGCAAGAGTTTCTTGTCTTTGCGATGAATCTCGGCGAAACTGCGCCCGTCGTATATAATATCGCCCTTCTCCGGTGTGAGCAATCCCACGATACACTTCATGAGTACGGTCTTTCCCGAACCGCTTTGTCCGATAATCAAACTTGTCTTTCCGTTTTCGAAACGGTAGTTTATATCGTGCAATACCGTTTTGTCTTCGAAGGATTTGTATAAGTGTCTGAGTTCTATCATCCCATTAAAAGTTGTGTGAGTATTAAGTCGGAGAAAAGTATCAGGATACTACTGCTCACCACTGCGTTGGTGCTGGCTTTTCCTACGGCTATCGAACCACCTTCTACATGATAGCCGTAGAAGGAAGAAACGCTGGCTATGATGAAAGCGAAGAACAGGGCTTTGATGATACTGCACCATACGTACCATTCGGAGAAATTGTATTGCAGACCATAAGCCAAATCTGCGGCGTTGGTGATGTGGAGTATCCACGCGGTGCAGAAGGCACCGATGATACCGGAGAAGATACTGAACACGACGAGAAAAGGCATGATGGTCATCAACCCCAATATCTTGGGCAAAATAAGGTAAGAAGCAGAATTGACACCCATGATTTCGAGTGCATCTATTTGTTGCGTCACACGCATCGTGCCGAGTTCGGATGCGATGTTGGAGCCGACTTTCCCCGCAAGAATGAGACACATGATGGAAGATGAAAATTCCAACAGCATGATTTCGCGTGTGGTGTATCCCACGACAAAACGGGGCATCCAGGGGCTTTCGATATTGAGTTTGATTTGAATGCAAATCACGGCACCGATAAAGAACGAGATGAGTAAGACGATACCGACGGAGTCTATCCCGAGTTGCATCATTTCGGTGGTGTATTGTTTGAAGTACATACGCAACTTCTCGGGGCGAGCCATTACTTTGTACATCAACGAAAGATAACGACCGAAATCGTAGATGGGTTGTTTCATATTTTGCTGTCTGCTTGAGAATCGAATGCAAAAGTACGCTTTTATCCATAGAATGCTATGTATAACCGTTTTGTTTTTCCGTATCGCTCTCTTGTCGTAGGCTGTAGAATTATTACTTTTGCCTGCAAATACATATCATATAGACAAGAAGAGTATGGCAGAAACAGTAAATTACGAGGTGGAGAACACAGGTATTCATGAGACTGTTCCCGAAAGAATGGTATTGCGTACGGAAAATCTGGTGAAGAAGTACGGAAAGCGTACTGTGGTGAACCATGTTTCCATCGATGTGAAGCAAGGAGAAATCGTAGGTTTGCTGGGACCGAACGGAGCGGGGAAAACTACTTCTTTCTATA
This sequence comes from Phocaeicola sp., assembly GCA_041814865.1. Classification (GTDB taxonomy): domain Bacteria; phylum Bacteroidota; class Bacteroidia; order Bacteroidales; family Bacteroidaceae; genus Phocaeicola. The sequence continues at coordinate 10,852 of JBGXXU010000081.1, forward strand.
TGACCACAGGATTGATTGTACCGAACGAGGGAAAAATCTTTCTTAACGACAAAGACATTACTTCTTATCCTGTGTACAAGCGTGCGCAAAACGGTATCGGTTATTTGGCGCAGGAAGCCTCCGTATTTCGCAAGATGAGTGTGGAAGACAATATCGCTTCTGTCTTGGAACTTACAAATACCACGAAGGAGTATCAACGCGACAAGTTGGAAAGCCTTATAGCAGAGTTTCGTCTGGGTAAAGTGCGCAAAAATCTGGGCGACCAGCTTTCGGGTGGCGAGCGACGCCGTACGGAGATAGCGCGCTGTCTTGCCATCGACCCAAAATTCATTATGTTGGACGAACCTTTTGCCGGTGTAGACCCTATCGCGGTGGAAGATATTCAGCAGATAGTGTGGAAGCTGAAAGATAAAAACATAGGCATCCTTATTACCGACCACAATGTGCAGGAAACGCTCAGTATTACGGACAGAGCCTATCTGCTTTTCGAAGGGCGCATATTGTTTCAGGGTACGCCCGAAGAGCTTGCAGAAAACCAAATCGTTCGCGAAAAATACTTGAGCAACAGCTTCGTCTTGCGTAGAAAAGATTTCCAAAAGAACAGTTAGAACTTATTGGAGATAAATTGTATCGAAATATCATAAGACATACAACGTGAAATCAATCGTTTCGTGATTGTGAGAAGCTGCGCAATCACAACTCTTTGCACCTGCTTTTCCCTTTTTTTTCGCTTGCGCGAAAAGTGTCTCTTTGTACCTCGTCAACTCTCAAACTTAGAACTTCAAATTGATAACATGAACACAGTTTGATAACAACATGTTGTCAAGTCGATAGCATCATGTTGCTATCGCGATGACAACAGCGTCAAAGAATGTTAACA
>JBGXXU010000082.1:0-3221 GCA_041814865.1 Phocaeicola sp.
CATGTTGCTATCGCGATGAGAACATGTTGCTATCGCGATGACAACAGCGTCAAAGAATGTTAACATCATAATCGCGTCGAGAAGCCATCGTAGAGGTGTTTCTCTCTCATCAAAAACGTGTGTTTTCGGAGTTCTTTCGGGCAAAAAAAATCATTGCGCAGCCATCGAATTTTGTACCGAAACACGCAGGCTGCATAGCATGAGTAAACAGAAAGAGGAGTCTTTCCGGCATAAAAAATGCAGAGAAAAACTCCTCCTTGTTTTATCGAACGAAATTGTTGTCTCTCGGGAGAGATTATTTCAGTTTCTTGCTGTTCTTTTGGGCGTATTTCACTCCGCGACGTACATTCTCTATCAGCGCGTCGGAAGAGAGTGTGGCGCCCGTCACGGCATCTACTTGGTGTTTGGCTGCTTCTTTGAGTGTCAGACCGTCCCACGCTTGGATAAGTGCGTTGGTCACTTTACGGAAAAACTTGGGAGTTTCTCCATTCGGCAACGGTACTACTTTCACTATTTTCTTGTTCAGGATGTGGAGTTCCACCGGTGTGGTGCTTTGGTAACCTATCACATCTTCTGCCAGCGAAGTGGTGTTGATGATGAATACGCCGTTTTCGCCTTTTCGGACGACTTCTTGCTTTTCCTGTGCCCGGGCATTCGGACAAGCGAAACTCGCTACCGAAAGCAATGCGATGCCGGCGCAGATTCTTGCTGTTTTTCTCATGTTTTTTACTTTTAATGGTTGATGGAATAAAAAAGAGGAGCCCGATGTGCTCCTCCACATATCGGTGGACCTGGGGAGAGTCGAACTCCCGTCCAAACAAGGAAGCCATACGCTTTCTACATGCTTATCTTTGCCTGAGTTTTCGAGTGCAAGCAAGACCAAAGCCACCAACTTACACCTTAGTTTCTAAATCTTCATCGCATGCACGAAACAAGCATACGACTATTCCCGATTTTGCTGTACCGCTTTACCGAACGCTTCGGAACAAGAGCTTTCGAGCGATATCTCGTTTCTCTCACTGTGAGAGAAATGAAGCTAATCTACTGTTCTTCGATTAAGCAGCGAGAGCGTAATTTTCGTTGCCAGATAATAGTTTAGTAACTGAGATTAAAGTGCCAATCACCGACGCACTGCATGCTTACGTACCACATCTCTCGCTGTCAAAACCAGTCAAGCCCGTGATAACATGAAACAAAGGTAGCGCGATATCGTTTCGTCGGTATAGAGAGAGGAACGAAACGGGCTGTTTTTTACAAAAGATTAACAGAGAATACCACTTCTTCGCCGTCGAAGAGAGAAAAATACTTGCGGTTTTCGCAACTTTCCGCCGAAAGAAAGATAGGTTTCCTCTGTGCACGCAGCGGAAAACGTGTACTTTTGTGTAGCTTAAAGAAGATGTTATGCAATTGTTTTACGCCCCCGATATAGAAAGCAGTCTTGAACTGCCGGCTGAAGAAGCCGCGCACTGTCTGCGTGTGTTGCGCCTGAATGTAGGCGATGCGCTCACACTGACGGATGGAAAAGGATGTATGTACGATGCCGTGATTTCGGCAGCCACGAACAAGCGTTGCCAAGTGAAAATCATGGCAGTGCACGAACAGGCTCCTTTGTGGAAAGGACGTATTCATTTGGCACTCGCACCAACGAAAAACATGGACCGCATGGAGTGGCTGGCAGAAAAAATCACGGAAATAGGAGTAGACGAAATCACCTTCTTACAAAGCCGTCACTCGGAAAGAAAAGTACTCAAGACGGAACGTATCGACAAGATACTCGTTGCGGCGATGAAACAATCTTTGAAAGCACGCAAACCGATACTTCATGAATTGACGGATTTCTCGGAGTTCTTACGTATGCACGAAGCCACACGCAAGTACATCGCACACTGCCACGACTTGCCCAAAAACGTGTTGCATCGCACGGCAGGCGAGCACGAAGATAGCATTATCCTCATCGGACCGGAGGGAGATTTCAGTGTGGAAGAAGTAGAGCAAGCATTGGCGCATGGATACGAATCCGTGTCGCTCGGCAATTCGCGCCTGCGTACCGAAACTGCCGCATTGGTGGCAGTGCATACGTTGAGCCTGCACAATGGCGGTTAGCCTTTCGGTTCTTTCGTATAATGTGCCACGATGTGGGTGTCGCGCTTTTCAAAAACAGAAGCAACAGCGTTGGGAAGTCGGGGAGCCGATAAGCCTTGTGTTATGTACGTCGTACCGTGTTCCACGAATGCTTCGTCCCACAATCCGCTGTCGATAAAAGATTGCAGTGTCACTTGTCCGCCTTCCACCAACAGCGATTGTATCTTTCGCTCGTATAACGTATTCAGCAATTGAGGCAATATATCTTTCGAAAAATCCAATACTGCATATTCTACATTCGTACGCGTCGGTTTTTCTTTTGCGGTGCAAATCAGTGTCGGTTGTGTTCCGTCGAAGAGATGTAGGCTTTCGGGCAAATCGGCATCCCTGTCTATGACGATGCGTAAGGGTTGTTTGCCTTGCCATGTGCGCACGTTCAGTCGCGGATTGTCTGTCAGTGCAGTGGCGTGCCCCACCAAGATGGCTTGGTGCAAAGCTCGCTGTTTGTGTACGTAGAGAGAAGAAATAGGTGTGGATAACAGTACGCTTTTCGGAGCATGCCTGCCTGTGGCGATACAACCGTTCATGCTTTGCGCCCATTTCAGTGTAATGTAAGGACGGTGTTTCGTGTGGAAAGTGATAAACGGTAATATCAACTCGCGACACTGCGCTTCCAATACGCCGACGACAACCTCTATTCCTGCTTTACGCAAACGTTCTATTCCTTTTCCCGCAACCAAAGAAAACGGGTCGCTACAACCGATGACGACTTTGGCAACACCTTTGCGTACGATGAGGTCTGCGCAAGGAGGCGTCTTTCCATGATGCGCACAAGGTTCCAAACTCACGTACAGCGTGGCTTTCGGCAGTAAATGCTCTTCTTTCACTTGTGCGAAAGCATTGACTTCGGCATGTGCTTCTCCGCAACAACGATGATATCCTTCGCCTATGATGCGTCCGTCCGCCACTATCACGGCACCCACCATCGGATTGGGGGCTGCGTAGCCGTTGCTCATGCGCGCCAATTGCAGGCAACGAAACATGTATTTCTCGTCTGTCGTCATGTTGCAAAGGTAGAGAAAACAAGTGCACCCCCGCACTATGTCTTGGACTGTTTCGTGCTTGTAAGCTAAAAAGCA
>JBGXXU010000083.1:0-17329 GCA_041814865.1 Phocaeicola sp.
CTGTTTTCGGCAGTTCTTGGGCGGCAGCTCCTTTTCTTGCATAAATATGCACTCTCTCCTCGTACCTTATTAACTCCCGAACTTAGAACTTCCAATTGGCAACATGTTGCCAATTTGATAACAACATGTACGCAAGTTGATAGCATCATGTTGCTATCGCGATAAGAACATGTTGTTATCGCGATGACAACAGCGTCAAAGAATGTTAACATCATAACCCCATCGAGAAGGCATCGTAGAGGCGTTTTCCTGTCATCAAAAGAAGCGATTTTCCGAGCTTTTTCGTACCGGAAAATCATTGCGCAGCGACTTGATTTCGTAAATACACACCCGTCGGACATTGCATATTTATACCGAAAAAGGACGCTTTTCTGCATATTTATGCAGTGAAATAAACAGCCTTTTCATCGAGAGGAAACACTTTCGGACGGTACTCTCATCGCTTTCTCTCAAAGTGTCGAAAACTCAAAAAAATCAAAAACTTATCATTGGTAACGTAGAGCTTATAACTCAAAACTCACGTATATTTGCAGAAACAACACGACTTATGGCAAAACAGCTCAAAATCATCATTAGCGGAGGCGGAACCGGCGGGCATATTTTTCCGGCAATTTCCATTGCAAATGCACTCAAAGCCATGTGCCCCGATGCCGAAATACTCTTCGTGGGAGCGGAAGGACGCATGGAAATGCAGAAAGTACCGGCGGCAGGTTATCGCATAGTAGGGCTTCCCATCATGGGATTGGACCGTAAAAACTGGCTGAAAAACATCTCCGTGCTGTATAAGTTGTTCAAAAGTCGTCGCATGGCGAAGAAAATCATCAAAGACTTTGCCCCGCAAGTGGCGGTAGGCGTAGGCGGTTATGCCAGCGGTCCTACCTTGCAAGTGGCAGGCAGCATGGGCATTCCTACGCTGATACAGGAACAAAACTCTTATGCCGGACTTACGAACAAGATGTTGGCAAAGAGTGCCACAGCCATTTGTGTGGCGTATGAGGGCATGGAACGTTTCTTTCCGAAGGAAAAAATCATCATGACGGGCAATCCCGTACGACAGGAATTGCTTGCCGACAAACAAACGCGTCGGGAGGCTGTCCTTTCTTTCGGATTGGACCCGGAAAAGAAAACCGTGTTGATAATAGGAGGCAGTTTGGGTGCGCGAACCATCAATCGAGCGGTGCAACAGTGGCTTGCCGAAATCAAAGAAAGCGAAGTACAGTTCATTTGGCAGACCGGTAAGTTTTATATCGACGAAATGCGTCGCTCCGTAGAAGCGGCAGGACGTCCGAAGAACCTCTACGTCTCGGACTTCCTCACGGATATGGCTACGGCTTACAAGGCGGCGGATGTCGTTATCAGTCGCGCAGGCGCAAGTTCCATTTCCGAAATAGCTTTGTTGGGCAAGGCTTCCATCCTCGTTCCTTCGCCGAATGTGGCAGAAGACCATCAAACAAAGAACGCTCAGGCTCTGGTGCGCAAAGATGCCGCCCTCCTGGTGACGGATGCGGAAGCCGCACAGCGTTTGATACCTGTTGCCCTGCAAACGGTATCCGACGAAAACATGTTGGTACGCCTGAGAGAGAATGTCAAACAAATGGCTTTTGCGAATGCCGCCGATGTGATAGCACGCGAGGTATATCGCATAGCCACACGATAAAATACAAAAGCAATGAACATAGATACCATACAATCCGTTTATTTCATCGGTGCAGGCGGTATCGGGATGAGTGCCTTGGTACGCTACTTCCTGTTGAAAGGCAAGAGCGTGGCAGGTTACGACCGCACGCCCTCGCACCTGACCGATAAACTTATCGAAGAAGGTGCCATGTTGCACTTTGCGGAGGATGCGGCATTGATACCCGATGTCTGCAAAGACCCGCAAACCACGCTTGTCATTTATACGCCTGCCATACCCGAAGCCCATGCGGAACTCACATATTTTCGCACGCATGGTTTCGAGGTGATGAAACGTGCGCAGGTATTGGGCATGCTCACACGCACGGAAAAAGGGCTTTGCGTGGCAGGAACACACGGCAAGACATCGACTTCCACCATGACGGCGCATCTTTTGCATGCTTCGCACGTGGGTTGCAATGCCTTCTTGGGTGGTATCTCACGCAATTATGAGACGAATTTGCTCTTTTCTGCAGAAAGCGAATATGTGGTGATTGAGGCAGACGAGTTCGACCGTTCTTTTCATCAACTCACGCCCTACGCCACAGTGATTACTTCTACCGATTCCGACCATCTGGATATTTACGGCACGCGCGAGGCGTATCTGGAAAGTTTTGCACACTATACCTCGCTCATTCGTCCGGACGGTTATCTCATCGTGAAGAAAGGTGTGGAATTGCATCCCCGTCCGAAAACGGGCGTGAAAGTCTTCACTTACGATGTGAATGGCGGAGATTTTCATGCCGAACACATTCGCATCGAAAACGAAACGATACGTTTCGACTATGTGTCGCCTTTCGGTAATATAAAGGATGTGGAATTGGGCGTGCCGGTTTATGTCAATATAGAAAACGGCATCGCAGCGATGGCATTGGCGCAGATAGCAGGCGTTTCTCCCGAAGAGATAAAAGCGGCGATGTCTACTTTCAGAGGCATAGAGCGTCGTTTCGATTTCCGTTTGCGTACGCCTTCGCATATCGTGCTCAGCGATTATGCCCATCATCCCGAAGAATTGCGACAAAGCATCAACTCTTTGAAACTACTGTATCCGAAGCGCAGGATTACGGGCGTATTCCAACCGCACCTTTACACCCGCACACGCGACTTCTATCATGAATTTGCAGACAGCCTTTCCCTCTTGGACGAGGTGATATTGCTCGATATATATCCTGCACGGGAATTGCCCATCGAAGGCGTGAGCTCCCGTTTGATATACGACAACTTGCGACCGGATATGAAGAAGACCCTTTGTACGAAAGAAGAACTCGTCGGTTTGATACGCGAACAGCGTCCGGAAGTCTTGATGGTGTTGGGCGCAGGCGATGTAGACAATTATGTGGCACCTATTACAGCACTCTTTCAATGAAAGCACTCAGATATATTCTCGTTATTTCGGTCTTGCTGTTTTGTGTGGGGTATCTTGTCGCTTCTTTGACCATATTGAATCGCAAACCCGACCATCATGTATGCGGAGCCGTGACTGTGGAGTACAAAAGCAAGGTCGATGTTCACCATGTAGACCGAAAAGAAGTCATCGCTTTGCTGAAAACCGGAAAGGTTTATCCTGTGGGCAAACAACTCAAGGATATCAATACGGCGAAGATGGAGCAGGCTTTGCGCAAGCATTCGTTTATCGAAGAGGCGGAGTGTTACATCACATCCGGAGGCAATGTCATGGTAGAAGTTTACGAGCGTACTCCTCTCTTGCACGTTCTTTCTTCCAAAGGCGAAGACTATTATATAGATAAGGACGGTTATATCTTTGCGGCAGGCATGGAAGCCATTTATCTTCCTGTGGTGACGGGCGAGGTAACAAGAGACTTTGCCAAAAAGACCTTGCCGCACTTGGCACAACTCTTGCACGCTTCTCCGTTTTGGAGTGCGCAGGTAGCACAGATACACGTTACACCGAAGCAGGAGTTGGAACTCGTTCCGCGTGTAGGCGAGCATACGTTGTTCTTGGGAAAAGCAGAAAACTTGGAAGAGAAGTTGCGTAAGTTGGAAGACTTCTATACGCATGCGCTTCCCACTGTGGGATGGAACAAATACGGCAGGATAAACATAGAATTCGATAATCAGATTATTTGCACAAAAAGATAAAAGACAATGATAGTGACCGATTTTATAGTAGCAGTCGAGTTGAGCTCTACTAAAATTAAAGGATTGGCAGGACGACTGAATGCCGACAAGAGTGTACAGCTTTTGGCATTTGCCGAAGAAAACTCAGCCGGATGTATCGAAAAAGGGGCGGTCTTTAACCTTGATAAGACGACACAATGTCTCAAGCAGGTGTTGACTTCGCTCGAACAGCAGTTGGGTGCTAAAATCAGTAAAGCGTATGTAGGTTTGGGAGGACGCTCGTTGCATGGCGTGAAGACGACGGAAGAGCGCGAACTGAACGAAGACACGAAAATCTCTCAGGCTTTGATTGACTCTTTGAAGAATGCAAGCAAAGAGAATATCGCTTCCGAACACGAAATACTTTATACCGAAGCACAAGAATATAAAGTCGGCAACAATGTGTTGAAAGACCCCGTAGGCGTGCAAGGCGACAATATAACGGCAAGTTTTCTGAATATCATAGCTCGTCGCACATTGAAAAGCAATATAAAGGAATGCTTCAAACAAGTAGGTTGCGAGATAGCAGGCTTTGTCGTAGCTCCGTTGGCAACTGCCGATGCGCTGTTGAGTGTGAACGAGAGACGTTCCGGTTGTGCGTTGGTGGATATAGGTGCGGAAACTACTACGGTACTTGTTTATGCCGGCAACAAACTGCGTCATTTGGCAGTCATACCTTTGGGTGGGCGCAATATCACGAAAGACCTTTGCAATCACAAATTGGAAGAGGCGGATGCTGAAGTCTTCAAGTTGCGTTTCGGCAGTGCTTATACAGAGGAAAAAGACAGTAAAGAATACGCAGGCAAAGAATATCGTTTGGAAAACAACAAATCTATCGATGTGCTTTCGCTGGAAGAAACGATAGAAGCGCGTATCAACGAAATACTCCTCAACATAAACAACCAATTGACACTGTCGGGCTATAAAGATAAATTGCTCGGCGATGTAGTATTGACGGGTGGTACGGCACAATTACCACGCCTTGAAGAAGTGTTTGTCGAAAAGACGAATATCAGCAAAGTGCGTGTTTCGTTGACATCCGAGGTTGTTATGGAAGGTTTAGTGCAATTGAATGCAAACGGACGCTACAACACATTGCTCGGTATTCTGATGAATGGAACGGAGAATTGCAAGAAAGTAGACTTAAAAGCGGGTTTGTTCGAAGCGGAGGAAACACAAAAGCAAGCGGAAGAAGCGCGACGCATCGCCGAACAAAAAGCCAACGAAGAAGAAGCGCGACGCATTGCCGATGAGGAGAAACGCCGTCAGGAACAACGCGAACGCGAAGAAAGAACAAAACAGGAAGCCGAATTCAAATTGGCAGAAGGCAGAAAGCTCATCGAAGCAGCATTTCAAAATATCAAAGACGAAAATCTTCCCGAAGCGCAGATACAACTTTCCAAAGCAAAAGAATTGAATCTTTCGGATTTGAAAGAAGAGATTGCCCATGCAGAGAAAGAACTCAAAACAGCTCGCAAGCAAGGCAGTTTCTTAGCGAAATTCATGAGCAAAGTGAAAGGAGATGTGGAAAGACTGCTTGGCGACGATAATGAAGATAAAAAGTAATACTACCTACTAAAACAGAAGACAATGACAAACGAAGAATATAGTGTACCGCTCATACGGGATGCACACTCCAACGGTGGCAAGAGAACACCCAAAGTTTATATAAAGATAGTCGGTGTCGGTGGCGGTGGATGCAATGCCGTGGCGCAAATGTATCAAGCCGGTATCAAGGATGTGAATTTCCTTGTCTGCAATACGGACGAACAGCAGTTGGAAAGTTCCATAGTTCCGGACAAACTCTTGTTGGGAGACGAAGGTTTGGGAGCAGGAAACATCCCTGCCGTAGGTAGAGAAAAAGCCGAAGAGAGTTTGGAACGTATCAAAGAAGCTTTCGACGACGGCTGCCGTATGGCTTTCATTACTTGTGGTATGGGTGGCGGAACGGGAACAGGAGCCGCACCCGTCATTGCACGTGTGGCAAAAGACATGGGGCTGCTGACAGTAGGTATTGTCACCATTCCTTTTGTATTGGAAGGCGAGAAACGAATAGACCAAGCTTTGGCCGGAGTAGAGGAAATCAGCAAATCGGTAGACGCTTTGATTGTTATCAACAACGAACGTCTGCGCGATGTATATCCCGACTTGAGTGCGAAGAACTCATTGGCAAAGGCGAATGAAACCCTGCTGATGTCTACAAAAGGTATTGCGGAGCTTATCACACTCGAAGGCTTTATGAACCTTGACTTCAACGATGTGAAAACCACACTCGAAAACGGAGGCATCGCCATTATTGGCATGGGTTACGGAAAAGGAGAAAACCGTGTAAAGACAGCCATCGAAAACGCATTGAACTCGCCGCTCATCAGTCATACGAGCGTGTACAATTCCAAGAAACTCCTTGTCGTTATCAACAGTCCGACGGAAGGCGAGGTGTTTATGATGGAAGAAATGAGTGCGGTACACGAATTCACGGGCAAATTCAGTAGAGAAGTCTTGACCAAAATAGGTCTTTACGACGACGAAACATTGAAAGACGAAGTGCGTGTCACCATATTGGCGGCTGGTTTCGAGTTGAAAGACGTACCGGGAATGGAACGTGTGCTGACAGACGAAGAGAAGAAAGAACGTGCACGTCAGGAGGAAGAAGAACAGAGGCGTGCGGAAGTGCGCAAAGTCTATTACGGAGATGCTTTCGGAAAGAGTAAAAAGAAAACATACAACTACTACATCTTCAACGGCGAAGACCTCGACAACGACGACGTCATCAGCTTGGTGGATAGTTCGCCAACGTATCAACGTTCGAAAACCATGCTGGAAAGCATCAAGCAAAAAGCCGTAACGATGATGGTGACGACGGAAGAAAAAGCGTCGACAACAGAAAACGGAGTAATAACTTTCTAAACAAAAGAATTATGGAACTATTTGACATCATCAGCAATGATATTAAAGAAGCCATGAAGGCAAAAGACAAGGTGCGTTTGGAGACTTTACGCAATGTCAAGAAGAACTTTCTCGAAGCAAAAACTGCACCCGGTGCCAACGATACGCTGACGGACGACACAGCTTTGAAAATCATGCAAAAGCTCGTGAAACAAGGCAAAGACTCTGCTGCGGTTTATACGGAACAGGGACGTGCGGACTTGGCAGAGGCTGAGCTGGCGCAAGTGAGCGTGATAGAAACTTATCTTCCCAAACAGCTGAGCGAAGAAGAACTCACTGCCAAACTGAAAGAAATCATTGCCCGTGTAGGTGCGGAAGGTGCAAAAGATATGGGCAAAGTGATGGGTACAGCCACCAAAGAATTGGCAGGGCTTGCAGAAGGACGCGCCATTTCTGCGAAAGTGAAAGAATTGCTCGGCTGATACGACGGTCGGCTACGTTTGAAAAATCCTTGTGCCATCCCGATAGCGGGAGAGCACAAGGATTTTTTTATAATGCGACATGTTACAAACGCTCTATTTCGTTCGGATGCTTCTCTTGGGAGGTGTGTTTTTGTTTGCCGAAGCGGTAGGTGATGTTGAGCTTTATTTGTCGGCTCTCGCTTTTTCCCCACGAAGTCATCGCAAGGCGAGGAGACCACCGATAGTTGTCCCAACGATTGGTGTGGAACAAGTCGGTCATACTCAACTGAATTGTCCAGCCTTTCTCGGGGAAATTCTTGGTAAAACCGCAGTCCACAAATCCGGAAGAACGCATCCATTCGTTGCTTTCTCCCAAGCGACGTGTGGATAATGAGGCGTTGACTTCCATGCGAATACCCCAAGGCAGACGAATGTTGTTTTGTATGGAGAATATCCCTGCCCAGCGTTGTAAGGAGAAACGTTGTATCTCGTCGAATGCGATATCGTTTTGCAACCAGTAGAGTTGCAAGTTCAATCCACTTTCCCATATGTTGGAACATCGCAATCCCTGATAAGCCGTCAGCGAGAATTGTTGTTGTTTTCCTATGTTGCGAGGTATCATCACCAGTTTGTTTGCTGTCAGAGCGTCGGTGATTTGCGCTTTGTAGTCGTCTATATATTGGTAGGAGAGAGTTGCCGAAGACTGTCCTACGGAAAAGGAGAGGGCTGTCTTGTGTGCTGTTTGCGGAGCGAGAAAAGGATTTCCTTTCCAGAAAGAAAGTTCGTCTATGAGATATTCGAACGGATTGAGGTCTTGATAAGCGGGTCTGTCTATGCGAGAGCCGTAACTTAACGCCCAAACCGCTCCCGATTTTGCAGTGTAATGAAGAGCTACGGACGGGAAGAGATGAAGGTAGTGCCGTTTGTTTTTCTCGTCCGCGCGTCCTCCTATGGTGAGTAGTTGTCCGCGACTCCGGGTGTATTCTCCTCTCAGTCCCAATTCCATTGTCCACTGTTTGTTCCACGAACGTCGGTATTGCAGATAGCCGGCGCATATCTGCTCGTTGTATAGAAAGCGATTGCTACGGACGTCGTCTATCTTGACCATGCCCGAAAGAGACTCGGCAAAGGCGTAATCGTTGTCTGTTGTGACTTTGGAGTAACGCATGCCCGAAAGAAGAGTACCGCCCAAGAGCGGATGATTGGCATCGAAAGCCAGTGCATAGATGTGTACGTCGCGCTTGTTGTCTGTCAGATACAGTTTGCTGTCGGTGGTTTGTCCCGATGCGTCTCGATACGTATTCGGATTGAGACAGCGTGCGCCTCCGTCGAAACGGACATAGTTGGCATCTATGGTATAGCTTGTCGTTTCTTGCGGTGTATAAGTGTAATAGAAATTGAAGCCATAGCGATTGGCTTTCTGCTGTTCGTAAAAACTTTCTGCCAGCAAAGACTGCTCGTGCGTATGTGTGGCGATATCGTAGATTTGCGTAGCTGTCTGCATATAGCCCGGTCCTCCTAAAGTATTGATTTCTACACGCGTGCCCACAAGTTGTCGTTTGTCTATGCGGTACGTTGCATCCAGGTGTCCGCCGATGCTCTTGCGCTTGTCCACATCGTTGGTCGGACTGTGGTAACGTTTTCCTGTTTGTATTCTTTCGGAACCGTACCAAATACCTGTGTTGCCCAATGTATGACGATAGCCTGCTGACAATTGCCAACGCTCGTTTGCCAGCCCGAGTGTCCAGTCGCTGTTCTGGCGGAAGTGTTTCCAATAAGAAACACCGTTTGTCGTGTTGAGATAAAATCCCATGTCTTGCCGTCTGTCTGTACGTATGTTGATGATACCTGCACTGCCTGCTGCGTCGTATTGTGCCGAGGGGTTGTTTATTACTTCTATGGCGGTTATCCTATCGGATGGCATGGCGCGCAGATAGTTTGCCAGCTCTTCCGCTTGCATGTAGGTTGGTTTACCGTTGATGAGTACGGAGGCACCGGCTTTTCCGCCCATGCTGATATTGTTTTCGTGATTGATGAATACACCCGGTGTACTTTTAAGCAAGTCCAATGCTGTACCGCCTGCGTGAATGCTGCTGTGGCGTGGAGAGAATATCAGTTTACCGCGCTCTATCGTTACGGAAGGAGTGGTCTTTTCGCCCACAACGGTGACTTCTTCCAGCATAAAGTCTTCGATGCGCAACCGAATGTCGGGGAATATCGTGTCTTTCTCCAAATGAAAAACCTCGCTCGTATAGGGATGGTAGCCGACGTACCCCACATAGACCCTTAACTTTCCTTTTCCTTCGAGTACAATGTGTCCGGTTCTGTTGCTGATACCTTGCGCTATGGAAAAGCCTTTTTCCGTATCTATCAAAGCTACGTTTGCGGCTTCTATCGGTTGGTTCAAACTGTCTGTGATGTGCAGGCTGACTTTGTATTGTGCTTTCAACAAGGTGCAAAGACAGCACACGACGAGCAGTGCCAGGTGTCTTTTACGGTTTTTCATGATGATTTTTTTCTTGTGATACGGGCGCAAAAGTACTTCTTTTCTTTTAGGGGAATAGTGTGAGTAAAAAAAATCAGCGATTTGCGCAGCCCGTGTTGCGGGAAAATCGGGCACAGAAGAATTTTTCGCAGGATATTTCCTGCCGACGGAGTTGTGTATTCTTCTTTAGTCATGGCGAAAACGAACGTACCCCGCATATACGGTCCATCCGTTTCTGCATAAATATACACTTCCCCCTTGTAACTCATCAACTCATAAACTTCGAACTTCAAATTGACAACATGTTGCCAATTTGATAACAACATGTACACAACTTGATAGCATCATGTTGCTATCGCGATAAGAACATGTTGCTATCGCGATGACAACAGCGTCAAAGAATGTTAACAACATAATCGTGTCGAGAGGGTGTCGTAGAGGCGTTTTCTTGTCGTCGAGAACGTAACTTTTCAAGGCTGTTTCGGACCGAAAATTCATTGCGCGGCGAGAATTTTTCGTGCAGAAATACGTGCACGACATTGCATAAATATGCAGGAATGCGGCGTGTCTCCGTATATTTATGCAGTGCGGAGAGCGGACGAAACACAAACGACGTGAACCCGGTGCAAACCGAACTCACGTCGTTTCATCGAGAAAAAACAGTGTTTTATCCTTGCAAAAACTCGCGTTCCACTTCGTCGAGGATGGCAAACAGCTCTTCCGTAGTGGTGGCGCGCAACATACGTATGCGTGTTTCCTTGAAATTGGGGATGCCTTTGAAAAGAGGAGAAGCTGCCAAATGACGGCGTACGTGCAGAATACCTCTGCGTTCGTCCAGCATGGTTACGCTGTCTCTGACTTCGCGACGCAAGACTTCGAGTTTCCAGTGGTTGTCCATTTCCGTGCAGTGCATACCCGTTTGCAGATAGTGTTTCATCTCCTTGAATATCCATGGTCTGCCGAAACTGGCGCGTCCCACCATCACGGCGTCCACACCGTAGCGGTCGAAACATTCGCGTGCCCGTTCGGGTGTGCTTACATCGCCGTTGCCTATGATAGGTATGTGCATGCGGGGATTGTTTTTCACCTCTCCGATAAGTGTCCAGTCGGCTTCGCCGGTGTACATTTGTGCCCGTGTGCGTCCGTGAATGGTCAGAGCCGCAATACCGCAGTCTTGCAACTGTTCTGCCAGCGGGACGATGATTTTGTGGTCGGCGTCCCAACCCAAGCGTGTTTTTACCGTTACGGGAATGTTCACTGCATCGACTACGGCTTTTGTGATTTCCAGCATTTTCGGTACGTTTTGCAGCAATCCCGCACCTGCGCCCTTGCTTGCCACTCGTTTGACGGGGCAGCCGAAGTTGATGTCCAATACATCCGGTCGTGCTTCTTCCACGATGCGTGCGGCTTCCACCATCGTGTCTGCTTCTCGTCCGTATATCTGTATGGCTACGGGACGCTCGGCATCGGATATGTTCAGCTTGCGTACGGTACTGCCGATGGAACGTATCAAAGCATCGCTCGATACGAATTCGGTGTAGACCATATCCGCACCGAACTCTTTGCAAAGCATACGAAAAGCCGGGTCTGTCACATCTTCCATCGGTGCGAGCACGATGGGATTTTCTCCTAAATCTATATGTCGTATTTTCATTTTTATAAAAGTGTTTTGTCGTGTCATTTGGCTATATGCCAATGAAATGAGGGTGCAAAAGTACGGAAAAAGAGCTACCTTTGCGCACTCAAAGAATAAAACAATGAAGGAATATACAATACAAGATTTTGAAATCATGGCTCCCGTAGGCTCCAAAGAGTCTATGGCGGCAGCCTTGAACGCAGGTGCAGACTCCGTGTACTTCGGTATCGAAAGCCTGAATATGCGTGCTCGCTCCGCAAATACATTTACCATCGACGACTTGCGAGAGATAGCTGCCACTTGCCGGGAACGGGGAGTGAAAAGTTATCTGACCATCAATACCATTATATACGACGACGACCTCGCCTTGATGCGTCGTATCGTAGATGCAGCGAAAGAAGCAGGCATCAGTGCCGTGATAGCCGCAGACGTTGCGGTGATGGATTATTGCAACCGTGTGGGGCAGGAAGTGCATCTCTCCACACAACTCAATATCAGCAATGCCGATGCCTTGAAGTTTTATGCGCGTTTTGCCGATGTGGTGGTGCTGGCAAGAGAGCTGAACCTCGACCAGGTGCGTCATATTTATGATACGATAGAACGCGAGAACATCGTGGGACCTATGGGCGAGCGCGTGCGCATCGAAATGTTCTGTCACGGTGCTTTGTGCATGGCAGTGTCGGGCAAGTGCTATCTGAGCCTGAACGAATACAACTCGTCTGCCAATCGCGGTGCCTGCAATCAGTTGTGTCGCCGTTCGTACATCGTGAAAGACAAGGAGAGCGATATGGAACTGGAAATAGACAATCAGTACATCATGTCGCCAAAGGACTTGAAGACCATTCATTTTATGGACAAGATGATGGAAGCAGGCGTGCGTGTTTTCAAGATAGAAGGACGTGCCAGAGGTCCCGAATATGTAGATACGGTGGTGCGCTGTTACAAAGAAGCCGTACAAGCGTGTTTGGACGGAACTTTCTCTGCCGAAAAAGCCGATGCTTGGGAACAACGACTGAAGACGGTGTTCAATCGTGGCTTCTGGGACGGTTATTATTTGGGACAAAAGATGGGCGAATGGACAACCAAATACGGTTCGTCTGCCACCGAGCGTAAAGTATATGCCGGCAAAGGCATGAAATACTTCTCCAATCTCGGCGTGGCGGAGTTTCTCATCGAAGCTTCCGAGATACGACAAGGCGAGAAACTACTTATCACAGGTCCTACTACGGGAGCAGTCTACATCACGCCCGAAGAATTGCGTGTGGCACTTCAGCCGGTAGACGTCGTACGCAAAGGCGAACACGTCTCTTTCAAAGTGCCCGGCAAGATACGTCCCAGCGACAAACTCTATCGCATCGTTTCCAACGAACCGTAAAAACTTCGCCTTGTCATGAAACTGTGGCACACCCTGAAACAAGGATGGGAAAAACTCTGTAAACGAAAGAATACAAAGTCCGAAGCACCGCGCGAAAAGAAGTTCGTGGGTGTCTTCGGGCTTTTTGTTTTGGCTGTTTTGTTGTTCTTGGGTGTGTCGGATATGATATACAATGGCAATCTCTTGTTTCTTACGTTTTGGTGGATAGTTTTCTTGGGAATGCTGCAGACTCGCCGCTTTCTGCCGAAGCGTTTGTTGCGTCGTATCGCTTCTCGCCGGTTGCCTTATCGCAGGCGTTTGCGTGCTTTGCATCTGCGTCGGTTGAGAGGTACTTCTCTTCCCGTTTTATCTTCGGAGCAAGTGTTGTGTAAGAATTGCGGCACATCGTATCAGGGCAATTACTGTAATCTTTGCGGTCAAACCTCCGAAACTTATCGTTATAACTGGCGTGTCATGGTATCGGACTTGTTCAAAGGTTTTTTCAATGTGGACAAAGGTTTCGGGCGTACGCTTTTGGATTTGATGTATCGTCCGGGTTATATGATGCGTCAGTATATCGCAGGAAAACGAGTAGACTTTTTCCGCCCTTTGCAACTCTTGTTTGTACTGTCTGCGCTGTACTTGATAGGTTTGCAGATAATGGTTCCCAATGCCGAGACCGAACAAAACAAACAAGACGGACTTCTGTCGCTGAAAATCACGCAAGTGCCGGACAGTATCGTTTCGCGAGACAGTCTGAATGTAGAGACTTACCCGAAGGAACTTTCCCGAAAGTATCATCTCGTGTTGCAAACTTGGGAAGATTGGAGTACGGACTTTCCCGTGATGGGCAATGTCGCTCAACTGTTGAAAACATGGTGGGAACAAAACAAAGCCTTGCGTATTATTATGGTGTTGCCCTTGTTTTCGTTTGTCGCTTACAGAGTGTTTCGCAACAAGAAGCGTCCTTTGCGGAATTATAATCTGACGGAACATTTCATCATACAGACGTATGTGGCTTGTCAGCTGTTGCTGCTGAACCTGCTTTTGTTGCCTTTCGTGGGCAATCAATACTTCGATGTACACAATTCTTCGTTGGGCTTCTTCTTTTTCTGCTACAACAATACCCAATTGTTCGGATTGAACTGGCTTCAAAGCTTGAAAAAGACGGTAGGCATGTTTCTTTACTGTTGGTTGATTGTTGCCTTATTGATTCTTTTAGTCGCTGTTTTGTTCGTTCTTTTCTCTTTGTAATAGCCTCTTGCGTGCAACGGCTTGTCGGTTTCAAAGGAAAAACTTTTCCGCTCTTTATTGTCTATCCGGTGGGAAAGGCTTTTCTTTGCAGCGTTTTTACTAACCCTATTTTATTAACAAAACAATGAAAGAATTTATTGTGCAAAACAACCAAGCCGTGCGCTTCCGTCGTTTCAGCAATACTTCTTTTGCCGTGTTCCGCAGCTTGAAAGTGCAAGTGAATATCGGTGTGTTGGCAGTGTCCATGTTGACTTTTGTCAATACCGAGAGTATCAACGCACAGACTGCGACAACACTTCAAAAGGAAAAACTGATAGAGATGGAAGAAGTGGAGGTGACGGGAAGCCGTGTACCGGTAAGCCTGAGCCAAACACCGCGCATCTTGACGATTTTGACGCGCGAGCAGATTTCAGTCGCTCCCGTCAAGAGTGTGAACGACCTCTTAAAGTATGCCGTAGGCGTAGATGTACGTCAGCGAGGACAAATGGGCCTGCAAACAGACATCAGTATACGCGGAGGAAATTACAGTCAAATCACAGTTTTACTCAACGGAGTAAACATCAATGACCCTCAAACAGGGCACAATTCGGTAGACGTTCCTGTCGATATTGGCGAAATAGAACGAATAGAAGTCATAGAAGGACCGGCGGGTCGTGTTTATGGAACTTCTTCGCTCATCGGCGCCATCAACATAGTTACCAAAACACATACAAAGAGCGGTGCAAGTTTGCGTGCAGAAGGCGGTTCGTACGGTTATGCCGGTGCGGGAGTCGGTGCTTATCTGGTGGGTAAACGTTTCACGCATCAGTTGTCGGGCGGTTATTCGAGGAGCGACGGTTTCACACGCAGCAATGCGGGTACGCTCAACAACGACTTCAGAATAGGCAAATTCTATTACGAAGGCAATTATAAAAAGGAAGATGTACGTCTGAAATGGTGGGCAGGTTATTCGCAAAAGGATTTCGGTGCCAATACATTCTATACGCTTGCGTTTGACAACCAGTTTGAACATACGGCAAAACTGTATAGTGCCGTGCAAGCCGAAACGAAACTCAACGCTTTTCATCTGAGTGCGTCTGCTTATTGGAATCGTTATCACGACCGTTTCGAACTGGTGCGCAATGATGCGAGTAAGTATCCTTTCAACTATCATCGTACGGATATCAAGGGTGCGAAACTCAATGCTTACGTAGAAACCGTGTTGGGTAAAACTGCTGTGGGTGTGGAAGTGCGCAACGAAGACATCGTGAGTACGAAACTGGGCGAAACGCTTTCTTCGCCCAAACGCATACATGGCGTGAACGGAGCGGAGTACACCAAAGGATTGAGCAGAACGTCTACTACGGCACATCTCGAACACAATCTCCATATCGATAGATTTTCGCTTTCTGCCGGCTTGATAGCTGTGAAACACACATGGAACGGTATGCCGTTGCGTCTGTATCCCGGTGTGGACATGAGCTATCGCATAGGTAAGGAGTGGACGGCTTATGCCTCGTACAATACATCTTTGCGTCTGCCCGACTTCACGGAACTGTATTACAAAGACAAAGAACGCGTATCGGACAAGTATCTCAAGGCAGAAGAAATGCGTGCTTACGAAGTGGGCGTGAAATATCTGACACCATCCGTACGTGCCACATTGAGCCTGTATCACAACAGAGGAAAGAACATGATAGACTGGATACGTCCGGCGGATAATACGACGGTGCTGTGGCAAGCGGTAAATCACGCACATATCAATACGACGGGCGTGTCTGCTTCGCTCGTTCTCGATTTTGCGGAATTGTTGCCTCGTCAGAACGTGTTGCAAAGTCTGCACTTCGGCTACAATTATCTTTCGCAAAGCAGAGAGAACAAACCGAATGTGTTATCCCGTTATGCTTTGGAATACCTCCGTCATAAGTTTGTGGCACAAGGTTATTTCCACATCTATAAACATCTTCATGCGAATGTATCTTATCGTTGGCAGGAACGCATAGGTTCTTATACCAACGCGAAGAAGGAGATAAAGAGCTACCGACCTTACGGTGTGGCAGACGCACGCTTGTCGTGGGATGCGCCCAAGTACACACTGTATGCAGAGGTGAACAATCTCTTCGACAAGGTATATTACGACTATGGCGATGTACCGCAACCCGGTTTTTGGTTTCAAGCCGGTGTGAAAGTGAGGTTTTGAGCAACGAAACAAAACAGGGTAAGCCGATGCCGGCTTACCCTGTTTCTTTTTTATCCGACAATCGCGGATTAAAGCGAGAATGTATAGATACGACTGCTGTTGCGGAAGCTCGGGAAGATGCAAAAACACTTTGCGGGCCACCAGACTTCGCCCATCAATCGGGGAATGGATACAAAGTTTTCAAAATGAAGTGCCGGCAATAGTTCTCTGATTTGTCCGGTAGAATCGAAGCCCGAAACGAAGTTGGCTTCCATCTTGCGTATCGTATCGTGGAGATTGCTGCGTTTCGCCCAAGCACTTCCCAACATGTCGAATATCAGCGTACAGCGTCCGCCGAAAGCCGTGTGTATCATTTGCAAGAACGTTTCTATCTTCTCCCGTTCGAGGTACATCAATACGCCTTCAATCGCAATGATGATTTTCGCATCGGTCGGTGTTGTTTTCAGGACTTCGTCTATCCAGTGTTTTTCGAGCAGACTGCAACCGATGTTCGTGCTGTCGTCTTCCCGGATGAGTTCTTTGCGTATTGCCATCACTTCGGGGAAGTCCACATTGTAGAATGTGGCATGACGCAATCGGCTGCCCAGACGTTGCCGGCGCGTATCGAGTCCGCATCCTGCATTGATGACTACGCAAGGTTTTCCTGCTTCGTGTGCCAGGCTGATGTGTTGTGCCGTGGCATTGTCTATGTATTCGGTACGTTTCAGGCATCCCCAATAACTGGGTCCTCGTTTCGCTTTGAACTTGTTTTTGTTGTAGGATATCTGTTTGTAGATATTGCAGGCTGCAATGTCGTTCAATATGGAATGTTGCGAGCGAGCATCCATCGCTCGCATTGCCAGCGGTATGATAAGCGTTTCCTGTACGGCGCCTATTCCTTCCAGTTCTATGGTTTTCATCTATTATGTAGTTTATATGTGATTTCCTGCAAAGGTAGAGGCTTCCCTTTTTCTGCTCAATACCTAAAAATGGGTATCTTTCCATCATCCCGTACGAAGTGTTTTCCCGACAATCTTTTTCCATGTAGCGATGAGGTTTTCCTGCATAAATATACACTCTCTCCTTGTAACTCATCAACTCAAAAACTCGCTCCTTCAAATTAGCAACATATTGCCAATTTGATAACAACATGTACACAACTTGATAGCATCATGTTGCTATCGCGATAAGAACATGTTGCTATCGCGATGACAACAGCGTCAAAGAATGTTAACAACGTAATCGTATCGAGAGGGTGTCGTAGAGGCGTTTTCTTGTCGTCGAAAACGTAACTTTTCAAGGC
>JBGXXU010000084.1:0-6100 GCA_041814865.1 Phocaeicola sp.
CAAACTATCTATATATTGCCGATTTGATAACAACATGTTGTCAAGTCGATAGCATCATGTTGCTATCGCGATAAGAACATGTTGCTATCGCGATGACAACAGCGTCAAAGAATGTTAACATCATAATCGCATCGAGAAGCCATTGCAAGGCGGTTTTTGCATCTCCAAGAATTATCGTTTCGTCGATGCTTCTCCCGACCTTCGGAAGAGGTAAAAATTCCGTTCTCGTACAAATCTTCGTTCTCTGTTCCGTATATTTATGTCTGTCGGGCAGGCGTGCATCGGCATCCGAAACGCATCGCTTCGCAAAGCGGGTGCCGAATGATAAAAAGAACATAGCGTATCCCTCCGAAAACATAGGGAAATCTCTATTCGGCATAGCACAACGCGCAGAAAAAAAAAGAGATATCCACAAACAACGAATATCCATATTCCTTAATTTTGCCATATAAAAACACACAAAAGTATTCTCCAAATAAAAAGACAAAACATATGAAGAAGTTTTTATTACCGGCTGTATTTGCCTTGCTCGTATGCAACACGGCGACGGCACAACGAAAAGTAGAGGCGATAGAAGGTCCGCAAAACCATGCTACCGCTTCCACCGGCAAGTTCATCAAACGTAAAGTTGCCATCGGCAGATTTTCCAACGAAACACAGTATGCCAAAGGTATTTTCTACGACAAGAACAACGACCCGATGGGTAAGCAAGCCTTGGACATCCTCTCGGCAAAGCTCGCTGCATCGGAAAAATTCCTGTTGTTGGAACGTAGCGACTTGGCAACCTTGCTCGAAGAAGCCAAGAAAAACGAAGGCAGTCTGTCTACCATCGGTGCAGACTATATGATAATAGGTTCCATCACGGAATTCGGCCGTAAGCACACAGGCAAATCGGGCGTATTCACCACCACGAAGACACAAACCGTAGAAGCAGCCGTAGCCATCCGCATCGTGGAAGTATCCAGCGGTCTCATCATCTATTCGGACGAGGCAAAAGGCACGGCGGAACTGACCAGCAAGACGACACTCGGTGTGGGCGGACGTGCCGAATACGATGCGACACTGAGCGACAAAGCCATCTCCGAAGCCATCGGGCAACTGGTGGAAAACATCATCAACAAGTGTACGGACAAGCCTTGGCGCACCTATTTCCTCTCGTACGACAACGAAGCAGTCATCATCGGTGGCGGTAACAGTCAGGGATTGGAAGTAGGCACCATGCTCGCCATCAAGAAACGCGGCAAACACGTGAAAAATCCGCAAACCGGCGTGACTTTCGAATTGCCGGGCAAAGAAATCGGTACCGTTCGCGTAGTGATGACAGGCGGCGATACCCCCGAAACAGAGTTTTCCCTCGTGGAAGTATCGACAGGTACCCCCATCGACACCACGAAACTGCAGGAATACTACATAGAGGAAATCAAATAACACACAACAGATTATGAAAAAGATAAGAACAATACTTACACTGGGAACCATATTGCTCCTCTGCGGTTGCAAGGCGCATTACCCCGTAGCACAACAAAGAGGTTTGGAAGACGTGGCATACTTGCTCTTCGTCAGTCCCAAAGAGTTTGCATCGGACTATGTCCGCGTGACAATAGACGGTCGGACGCATTTCGAAGCCAAAGTAGTCAAGAGCAAACACGCCAATCGCAAAGGCACATCGTACTCCGTAGCTCCCGGACGCAGAAGAGTACGCGTAGAACACGGCGGATATGTGTTGTACGACAGAGAAATCATGCTTTCCACACAAGAAACCCAATTCATACAATTGCCATGACAAAAAAGCTTTTGTTAATCTGTGCCGTTATCATGCTTGCCTCGTGCAGCAGCACCAAACCGCTGTACTCGTGGTACAACTATGAACGCGCCACCTATCAATACAGCAAGAAAAACACAGAAGAGTTGCAACTGAAGCTGTTGAAAGAATACGAGCGTATCATCCACCATCAAAAAGGAAGTCGCGGTATGGTACCTCCCGGCATGTATGCCGAATACGGTTATCTGCTCTGCAAAATGGGCAACCCGACAGAAGGCTTGCTTTTTCTGAAAGAAGAAATCAAAGCCTATCCCGAGTCGGAACAATACATATCGCGAATCATCAAACAGCTGGAACAATGAAAAAGACCATCATGCTACTCTTCTGCGCACTGTTGCCTTTCTCGGCATACGCGCAGGACACAAGGGGCGAACAATACCCCGAGATGTACAACGAGAAACCGACTTCCATCGTCGTCATGCCGTCTATCAACACGACCAATTTCGTGGAAGCCAAAGAATACTTCTACACCACACTGTACCAACCGTTGGTAGAAAAAGGCTATTACGTATTTTCGCCCTATCTCACGATGGAGATGTTTCAAACCGAAAGCGCGTACGACAGCGAGCGTTTTCTGGATGGAGACTTGTCGCAGTTTCGCCACGTGTTGGGAGCAGATGCCGTGATGTTTACCATCATCAAAACGTGGAGTCGCAACTCTCTCTCCGGTTACCTGACAGTGGGCGTGGAGTTTATCCTGCGTTCCACTCTCACCGGCAAGACACTGTATTCCCGCGAAGGCACTGTGTCCGTGAACACGAGTGTGCAGAGTACCGGCGGAGGACTTTTCGGAGCTTTGGTGGACTTGGCAGCAACAGCTATTTCCACAGCCACGACGGACAAAATCGTTGCAGGAAGAAAATGTACGGCTTACGTATTGAGCGATTTCCCTGCCGGCAGATACTCGCCCGAATTTGAAAAGGACAAGGAATACAAAGCAAAGGAAAACCACTTCAAAGAAACGGTACGATAAATGCCTTTCATATTGCAAAAGCCGTGTCGAGTTGTCGACACGGTTTTTTTTGTCCCCGCTTCTCTGTCGGTGCGCTTGCTCTTTCTGCCGACAGCGTGCAAAAGCTCCGAGAGGCTTCGACAAACTTCAAACTTAAGAAGTACCTTTGTCGCATGAGCGGTATTTATCTACATATCCCCTTTTGCAAGCGCAGGTGTGTGTATTGCGATTTCTATTCCACCACACAATCCGAAAAGCGAGAAGCCTTCGTGTCGGCTTTGTGTCGGGAACTGGAGTTGCGGCGCGACTATCTCCCCGACACGCGTATCGACACGGTGTACTTCGGCGGCGGTACGCCCTCGCAACTCACGGAAGCGGATTTTCATCACATATTCCACGCACTGCACACGCATTATCACATCGCGCCCGATGCTGAAATCACCATCGAAGCCAATCCCGACGACTTGACGAAAACATATGTAACGATGTTGCGCCACCTGCCTTTCAACCGCATCAGCATGGGGATACAGACCTTTCACGAACCGACACTGAAAATGCTCCGCAGAAGACACACCGCAAACGGTGCATTGGAAGCCTTTGCCCGTTGCAGGGCGCAGGGGTTCGATAACATCAGCATAGACCTGATGTACGGATTGCCGGGCGAAACACATCAACGCTGGGCGGACGACTTGCAACAAGCCATAGCACTCCGCCCCGAACATATCTCCGCTTATCACCTTATCTACGAAGAAGACACGCCGCTGTGGAAACTCAGACAAGAGCGACGCATCCGCGAAGTAGACGAAGAAGACAGTCTGAAATTCTTTGCCACACTGATGGAAGAACTCGCACGTGCCGGTTACGAGCACTACGAAATCTCCAACTTTTGTCTGCCCGGTCGTCATTCCCGGCACAACAGCAGTTATTGGAGCGGTGCGTACTATTTGGGTTGCGGACCTTCCGCACATTCGTTCGACGGGAAAAGCAGACAATGGAACACGGCAGACCTCGACTGCTATATACGACACGCAGACACGCCCGAGCGCATTGCCGAGACGGAACACTTGGACGAAAACACACGTTACAACGAGAGCATCATCACCGGGATACGCACCATGAAAGGCGTGCACCTGCCCACACTCCGACACACATACGGCGAAACGCTCTATCGCCACTGTCTGCAAATGGCAAAACCGCACATCGACGGCGGACGACTGGAAGAAGCCGACGACTGTCTGCGACTGACGGCGCAAGGTATCTTCCTGTCCGATGGTATCATGAGCGATTTGCTGTGGGTAGACTGAACCGGCGTTCCCACGAAGAGACACAACGACGACGCCCCGACAAATCCGTGATTTGCCGGGGCGTCGTTTATGAGAAGCGTGCGCGGAGTCAGAAAGAGAATTTTTCCATCTTCATCGCAGCCAACGCCTTCAGTTCGGGAACATGAGCGGTATAATGCGGCGTCTCTGCGTGCGCACTCAACGCTGCCTCGTCTGTCCATGTCTCGCATATCATGAATACATCCGGACGTGTCACGCTGGTAAACACATCGTAAGCCACACAACCTTTCTCTTTTTGAGAAGCCTCTGCCAGAAGACGCGCCACAGCTACGGCTTGTGCGAACTTATCGCCTTCGGCTTGTACGAATACATTTATTCTAATCATGTTTTTTTCTTTTTTATGGGTTAGCGGTACAAAAATAGACAACTTGCCCGAAGTTTCCTTCCATCCATGTCTCCTTTTTGCATACGGTGACGTACAGCCGACGCCACACCGCACGCACACAGACTTATTATCGTTTCTCAAATAACCCACACTCCTTTTTACAAATACCAAAGAAGTCTCCGTATCTTTGTCGCATATTGATATAAACAAACATCATACACAACAACGAAAAGATGAAGAAACGAATCTTGGTTACAGGAGGAACCGGATACATCGGTTCGCACACGGTAGTGGAACTCCAAAACGACGGTTACGAAGTCGTAATAGTAGACAATCTCTCCAACTCGCGCGCCGATGTGGTGGAACAGATAGAAAAGATTACAGGTATAAGACCCGTTTTCGAACAAGCCGACTGCTGCGACCGCGATGCCATGCGAGACATCTTTGCCCGATACGAAGGTATCAAAGGCATCATACACTTTGCTGCCAGCAAAGCCGTAGGCGAATCGGTGGAAAAACCATTGCTCTACTACCGCAACAACCTGCTCTCCCTCATCAATCTTTTGGAAATCATGCCCGAATACGGCGTGGAAGGCATCATATTCTCGTCGTCCTGCACCGTCTACGGACAACCGGACACATTGCCCGTGACCGAAGCCGCACCCATCAAGCAAGCCGAATCGCCCTATGGGAATACCAAACAGGTGAACGAAGAAATCATCCGGGACTTCGTGGCTTCCGGAGCACCCGTACGCGCCATACTCCTGCGCTATTTCAATCCCATAGGTGCGCATCCCTCCGCACTCATCGGAGAACTGCCCAACGGAGTACCGCAAAATCTCGTACCCTTTCTCACACAGACTGCCATCGGCATAAGAGAAAAACTCAGCGTATTCGGCAACGACTACGACACCCCCGACGGTTCCTGCATCAGAGACTACATCTACGTCGTGGACCTGGCAAAGGCGCACGTCATCGCCATGAACCGCATACTCGAAGGAAAGCAAAAGGAAAAAGTGGAAGTCTTCAACGTGGGAACAGGTCGCGGTTTGTCCGTGTTGGAACTGATACACGCTTTCGAAAAAGCCACCGGCGTACGGCTCAACTACCAAATCGTGGGAAGACGTGCAGGAGATATCGTCAAGGTCTGGGCAAATCCGCAACACGCCAACCGAGAGTTGGGATGGAGTGCAGATACACCCATCGAAGAAGTGCTGCGCTCTGCATGGAACTGGCAGGTACATCTCCGCGAGACAGGCGTGATGTGACAAAAACCGCACACACATTCCCGAGAAAAGAACAGACCCGCCACGTCTGTTCTTTTTTCTTTTCTACCCCATGTTGCACAAATCACCCACCCTCGCAACTCAAAAACTCAAAACTCAAAACTTCGAACTCAAAAACTCCAAACTCAAAAAACTCATCCCTTCAAATTAGCAACGTACCTTTTTACTCCTTATTATATATAAGAAAAAGTATCCTCCTCGTAACTCGTCAACTCAAAAACTCGTCCCTTCAAATTAGCAACGTGCCTTTTTACTCCTTATTATATATAAGAAAAAGTATCCTCCTCGTAACTCGTCAACTCAAAAACTCATCCCTTCAAATTGGCAACGTACCTTTTTACTCCTTATTATATATAAGAAAAAGTATCCTCC
>JBGXXU010000085.1:0-2574 GCA_041814865.1 Phocaeicola sp.
CAAATATACGACTAAAATCGATATAAAAAAAGAGGAAAACGAGAAACTATTGAAAATAAAAATCGCAGTAAGTAATTAACTTACTGCGATTTACTATTTGTTTGGTGCTTGTTTGTGAGCGACGTTACTTCACTTCTTCAAAGTCGGCATCTTGTACATTGTCTGTGCCGGATTGCTGTGCATCTGTATTCGGTGCTTCTTGAGAAGCTGTTTGTGCATACATTTCTGCACTTGCGGCTTGGAAAGTTGTCTGAAGTTCTGCGCTTGCCGTATCTATAGCTTCAAGGTTTTGTTCCTTGTGAGCATCTTTCAGTTTTTGCAAAGCAGCTTCAATGGGAGCTTTCTTTTCGGCAGAGATTTTGTCGCCCAATTCCGACAATTGATTTTCTGTTGTGAATATCAGACTGTCCGCATGGTTCAATTTATCCACTCTTTCGCGTTCTTTCTTATCGGCGTCTGCATTGGCTTCGGCTTCGGCTTTCATTCTTTCGATTTCTTCTTTGCTCAAACCGGAAGAAGCTTCAATACGGATACTTTGTTCTTTACCTGTTCCTTTATCTTTTGCAGATACGTTCAATATACCGTTGGCGTCGATATTGAAAGTAACCTCGATTTGCGGTACACCTCTTTTGGCAGGAGCTATACCGGTCAGGTTGAACTGTCCAATAGATTTGTTTTGTGCTGCCATAGGACGTTCTCCCTGAAGTACGTGGATGGTAACTTCTGTTTGGTTGTCTGCCGCAGTTGAGAATACTTCGCTCTTTTTGCAAGGAATGGTAGTATTCGCATCGATGAGTTTTGTCATTACACCACCCATTGTTTCAATACCCATGGAAAGCGGAGTAACATCGAGCAACACGACGCCCTTGATTTCGTCTGTCAATACAGCACCTTGTACGGCTGCACCCACAGCTACCACCTCATCGGGGTTTACGCCTTTGGAAGGAACTTTTCCGAAGAAGTCTTCCACCAACTTTTGCACCGCAGGAATACGTGAAGAACCACCTACGAGAATTACTTCGTCGATATCCGACTTAGACAAGCCAGCATCGCTCATCGCTTTCTTACATGGTTCGAGACATGCTTGTATCAAGCCGTGTGCCAAAGACTCGAACTTAGCACGTGTCAGTGTTTTCACCAAGTGCTTGGGAACACCTCCTACGGGCATGATGTAAGGAAGGTTGATTTCTGTTGTCGTAGAGGAAGAGAGCTCGATTTTTGCTTTTTCCGCAGCTTCTTTCAAACGTTGCATAGCCATCGGGTCTGTTGTCAAATCTGCGCCTTCGTCGTTTTTGAATTCTTGTACCAGCCAGTCGATGATTACCTGGTCGAAGTCGTCGCCACCAAGGTGTGTATCTCCATTGGTAGATTTCACCTCGAATACGCCATCGCCGAACTCCAAGATTGAGATATCGAAAGTACCGCCACCAAGGTCGAATACTGCGATTTTCATGTCTTTGTTTGCTTTGTCCAAACCGTAAGCTAAAGCTGCTGCTGTCGGTTCGTTCACGATACGTTGTACTTTCAAACCTGCGATTTCACCGGCTTCTTTTGTAGCCTGACGTTGTGAATCGCTGAAGTAAGCAGGCACTGTGATAACCGCATCGGTCACTTCCTGTCCCAAATAGTCTTCGGCTGTTTTTTTCATTTTTTGGAGAATCATCGCAGAGATTTCTTGCGGTGTGTAAAGACGACCGTCGATGTCTACGCGCGGGGTGTTGTTTTCTCCTTTTACCACTTTATAAGGGGTACGTGCAATCTCTTTTTGTACTTGGTCGTACGTTTCACCCATGAAGCGTTTGATAGAGTAAATAGTACGTTTAGGGTTGGTGATGGCTTGACGTTTTGCAGGGTCTCCTACTTTACGTTCTCCACCATCCACGAAACCTACCACCGACGGAGTGGTGCGTTTCCCTTCCGCATTGGTGATTACCACCGGTTCATTACCTTCAAATACAGCAACACATGAGTTTGTCGTTCCCAAGTCTATACCAATAATCTTTCCCATAATTCTGTTGTTTTTATTTTGTTTTACTTTTCATTCATTCTCTCGTAACGTTGTGATGTTACGGCTTACTTAAAGCAAATGCCGTGCCATCATAAAACAGATATATTCCAACGAATATCTGTCAAAAAAACTGACAATATGACCGAAGAAACTGACAAGACCGATACAGATTCATCAAACAGAAGAAGTCGAGCGGACGTATATAAGCCATGTGGCTTCGCACAATTATTAAATAGGTATGGAAAGAAATGAATTGCGAGATGAGATTTTCCACGAGTACAGTCGTTGTATAAATATACAAGGAATGTGCTTTTTTCTGCATATTTATACAATGTCGTGCATGTATTTCGGTACTAAATCCGGGTTGCTACGCAATGATTTCCCGATACGAATAAGCCTCGAAAAACCGCTTTTTCGACAAGAGAAAAACACGGCTACGACACCTTCTCGATGCGATTATAATGTTAACATTCTTTGACGCTGTTGTCATCGCGATAGCAACATGTTCTTATCGCGATAGCAACATGATGCTATCAACTTGACAACATGTTGTTATCAAATCAGCA
>JBGXXU010000086.1:0-34216 GCA_041814865.1 Phocaeicola sp.
AAACCGGAAACTTCGCTGGATTGGATTGCTTACAAAAACCAATACTTCTCTGCCGTGTTGATGACAGACAAAACGTTTGACAAAGTCTCCTTAGAGTCAAAAGTGTTTGCAAAAGGTAGCGGTTATATGAAAGAATACACTTCTTCTTTCCAAACCGCTTTCGACCCGAACGGTAAAGAAGCAACCAACTTGCAATTCTATTTTGGTCCCAATCATTTCAAGACTTTATTGGCAAGCAATGAACTTTCCATCAAGAAAGATGCGGAGTTGGAAGAACTCGTATATCTCGGCTGGCCTATCATTCGTTGGATAAACCGCTGGTTTACCATCAATCTCTTCGACTGGTTATCCAGTTGGGGCTTGAGTATGGGTATCGTTATTCTGTTGATGACCATAATTGTAAAACTCTTGGTTTTGCCCACGACGTGGAAGTCTTTTATTTCCTCGGCAAAGATGCGTGCACTACGCCCGTATATCAACAAAATCAATGAGAAATATCCGAAACAGGAAGACATGATGAAAAAGCAACAGGAAACCATGATGCTTTATAAAGAATATAATGTCAATCCGATGGGCGGATGCATACCGATGTTGATACAGACTCCTGTCTTGATGGCTGTATTCTTCTTTCTTCCCAATGCCATCGAGCTGCGTCAGCAAAGTTTCCTTTGGGCCGATGATTTGTCGGCTTACGACGACCTCATTCATTGGAGTACGAGTATACCATTATTGGGCAACCACTTGAGTCTTTTCTGTGTGCTTTTCAGCGTGACGACAATCATCAGTCAGATGATAACCATGAAGCAACAAGACACAGGTGCCAATCCGCAAATGGCTGCGATGAAATGGATGATGTATCTGATGCCTATCATGTTCTTCTTCATCTTCAACGATTATGCTTCAGGATTGAGTTATTATTACTTTGTTTCGGGATTGGTTTCTATCGCTACTTCGATAATCATGAACCGTATAACGGATGAAAAGAAACTTTTGGATCAACTCGAAGCAAACAAGAAAGACCTGAGCAAACAAAAGCAAAGCGGACTGACCGGAACACTCATTGCTTTACAAAAGAAGCAAGAAGAAATGGAGCGCGCACGCAAGGCTAAAAAATAAAAACAGGTATTGATACCGATAAAAAGAGGAGGCATTTTTGCTTCCTCTTTTTGTTTTCTCTCCGACAAACTATAATAGGATACTGATGTGGATTTGATACGTGTTACACGCATCGCGATGAGAACATGTTGCTATCACGATAAGAACATGTTGCTATCACGATAGCAACAGCGTCAAAGAATGTTAACATCACAATCGCATCAGGAAGGCATTGTAGAGGCATTTTTCTTTCGTCAAAAACACTACTTTTTCGGGCTTCCACGAACTGAAAAAACATTACAGAGCGACCTGATTTCGTAACGAAGCATGTAAGGTTTCGTACAAATATATGGGGGCCGCATTCTTTTCCGAGTATTTATACCATGAAAGACGGTTCTTGTCATGCGACAAAAACCCTTTGTCGAACACCTTTCATTTTCCACGCGGGGCACTTCCGTTTCCGACATAAGATAGTATCTTTGTCTATCTTAGTATATAGGTAGATGGAGAAGACCCGATATTTCGTATCTCTGTGCTTACTGTTTTTCATTTTGTTCGGCGGAATGAGTTTGTCCGGTTGTCAAGGAAAAGCAGAAGAAAGCAATGCACATATAGATTCGCTGAACAACCTGGCGTACAATATGCGCTACAAAGACCTGAAGAAAAGTTTTCGATATGCAAGCGAAGCCTACACACTCTCTTCGGGCTACAAAGAAGGACATGCCCAAGCACTTAATAATATGGGGTTTGTATCATTCATGCGCATGGACTTCAAGCAAGCTACACGTTTGTTTCAAAAAGTTTACAAGACAACGAACAATCAAATAGAATGCCTCATCGCAGACATCGGTCTGATGAAAATCAGTCAACGGACATCGGATAATAAATTGTTTTACGATTATTGCAACAATGCGAAGCAAAGAATCAGTCGTATTCAAGAAGTGCGTTCTACCATCACGGCACCCCGTCTCATCCAGCGTCTGAATTATGCTCTATCCGAATTCTATATTGTTCTGAGTATATACTATTATTATTTGGAACAAATCCCTCAAGCACAAGAAGCCATCGACAATGTCACGGAAGAGTTGATAGAAGAAGACTTGTCCCAAAAGTTGTATTATCTCTACGTGAAAGGTTCGGGTAGTCTGTATAAAGCTCCGACTCAAGAGAAGGTTGTCGTGGGAGAATTCGGTTTGTTGGTAGAATGTCTTCGCCTCGCGGAAACCGGCGAATACATCTATTTCGAAGCCAATGCCCGACAAGCCATAGCCGAACTGTTGATACCCCAATCGCATCGCGATATATTGACAAAAGAAAGCGGTGGTTTGCTTCGTCTCATCAATGACGATAATACTCCGTTGGACCGATTGTCGCTCCAACTTGCAGAACAAGGCTTGCAGTTGTTCACGCAATACGGAGACTGGTATCAAAGTTCCGCATGTTATCGCAGTATTGCTACTTATTACAACTATCACAATCAGCCCGAATTGGCATTGGTTTATTTGTCCAAAGCATTGAGCTACGTGAACCGTCATCACAGTAAGTATTATCAACCCACAGACAGCCTGGACTTTTTGCAAGTTTACTCTCCTTATCGTCACAATTCTTCTTTGGAGTTGGAATGGATAAAAAGGCAAGTAAAAACGGTACCCGAATGGATAGCACGCATCCGGGAACAAATCAGTCTGACTTACTCCGCACTGGGCAGAAAAACAGAGTCCGACTATAACAGAAATGTATATTTAGACCTCCTTGATTACACACGTCAAGACAAAGAGCTGGAAAGACGCAAAGAAACACTGGAACAGGAAGAAGCACAAATCAACATTATTCTCTTTTGGGTGTTTGCCAGTTTTCTCGTCCTGCTGCTGCTTTTCCTTTTCCTCGATGCTCACGGAAAAAGAAAAAATATCAGGCACCTGTCGCTTTTACGACAAATACTCACACTCAGTCAAAAAATCATAGAAGCCATTCCTTCCGATGCAGAAGATGCTACGGAAGTGGTAAAAACCATAGAAGACACCGTGAGTAAAGATATTTCCGACATGTTCGGAGCTCAATCCGTGACCATATCTTTGACACCAACAACAGACAATCCTCCTCAGACGAAAGGCTATCCCCTTTTGGCAAACAAAGACGAACATCCCATCGGATACCTGTATATATCCACCCGACAACCATTGAAAAAAGAAGAAGAAGCCCTATTGCATCTGCTTCTTCCCTATTTGACTTGGGCTTTGGACAATGGGATTCATTTGGCACACTTGGAAACAGAACGTCAACGCCTGGAAACGGAATTCTACATCCACACACGGCATCTGATAGAAAACAAACAACAAAACGAGACCAAAAAGGCGTGTATCGCCATCGCATCGGGCATACAACCTTACATAGACCGCATCATCAATGAAGTAAAGAAACTACGAACCGCATCTTATGCCAAAGAAACAGAGATAAAGGAAGGGAAACTGGCTTATATCGAAGAACTCATCGCCAAGATAAACGAGTACAACGAGATTCTGGCAACGTGGATAAAGATTAAGCAAGGCGATTTAAGTTTGCATCTCGAAACTTTCGACATCAAAGAATTGTTGGAAATAGCTTCCAAAGGAAGAAGAGGTTTCGAAGCAAAAGAACAGGAACTCACCGTAGACATTTCTTCTGCAACAATCAAAGCAGACAAAGCTTTGACCCTCTTCATGATAAACACGTTACTCGAAAATGCACACAAGTACACTCCCGAAAAAGGAAAGATACACCTTAGCGCAAAAGAATACGACCAATACGTGGAACTCTCGGTCAGCGACACGGGAATAGGTTTGAGCGAACAAGACATACAGACCATATTGGGAGAGAAAGTATACGACTCCGGAAGCATCGGTATAAGGACTTCAGACAATACACAAAAACTTAAGGCACAGAAAGGGCACGGTTTCGGCTTAATCAACTGTAAAGGTATCATCGAGAAATACAAAAAGACCAATCCCATATTCAACGTTTGTTTGTTTGGTATAGAAAGCACATTAGGCAGTGGCAGTCGTTTCTTCTTCCGTTTGCCCAAAGGAATCCGAAAGACATTCACTTGTTGGATTGGTATCTTATTGCTGCTAACCGGTGTAAGCTGTTCTTCCGACCCAGTACAAAAGCCACAAACTCCTCATCAACAAATAGCTTACGACAGCCTGTTAGCCATCGCCAACACATATACCAACAAAATGTACAATCAGAATATGCAAGGCGAATACCGGCAAGCACTCGTATATGCGGATTCCATTATCCATTACATGAATAAGCACTACAAAACTTATTCGGGTAAAAATGCTCCTCTTCTTCAAATAGAAGGAAAAGAAAACGAGCAGATAGCAGATATAAAATGGCTGGTTTCCGGTTACGACACAGATTACCACATCCTTCTCGACTTGAGAAACGAAGTTGCCGTAGCTGCTTTGGCACTCAAGGACTTCTCGAAGTACAAATACAACAATCGTGTTTATACGATGCTTTACAAGCAAATCAGTCAAGACAATACACTCGAAGATTATTGTATTCAGATGGAACAAACCGCCAACAACAAACGAATAGCCTTGTTTATCTCTTGCATTTTCGTTTTGACAGCATGGTTGGTTTATTATCTATTGAATACCCGACACCGCTTCAAGTTTCGCTATAACCTGGAAAAAGTCTTTCAAATCAACAAAGTCATGTTCTCTGTTCCTTTATCCGAATCGGAACAATTAGAAGACGAAACTTTACTGAAACTCGTGCAGACAATGCACACGGAGCTAAACGACATGCTCCCGATAGAGGAAATGATACTCTGCATATATGATATAGAAAGCAAGTCATACAGATTTATCTGCGACAAAGAAGTTCCCCTTGCTTTGCGCGACGACATACTTGCCTACCACAAAACGGCTAATACACATTGGAACAAGAAAAACGGTTGGAGCTACCTCCCGCTATGGGTTACCACTCCACAAGAAAAAGTTTGTATAGGCGTCTTGGCAATAAATCTCCGTCACGGTAATCAGCAAAAAGACGAATTGCTTTTGGTAGAACTTATTGTCAATTACTTTAGCATGCTCCTATATCATGCTTTGGTACAACTCAACTATAAATTTCTCGACATAGAATTGGCAAAAGACGAAGCTTCTCGCATCAACTTCGAACACAATCAGGTACACGTGCAAAACATGGTGTTGGACAATTGTCTTTCCACCATCAAACATGAAACACTATATTATCCCAATCGGATAAAACAAATCGTCAGCAAGATACACAATGGTTTGACGGAACAGGAAGAAGAGCAACAACTGGAAACCATAGAAGAAGTAGTATGTTATTATAAAGAAGTATTTACGCTTCTACTCTCTTGCGCCGAACGACAATTGGAAAACGTAACGTTCAAACGCAGCGAAATCCCAACGGAGAAAATAGTGGAATACGCACAAAAGTATCTAAGCAAATTGCTCAAGAAAACGGATTTTACGCTATACTTGCATACCGAAGTAGAAAAAGCTCTACTGATTGGCGATGAAATTCTGCTGTGTATGTTAATAGAAAATCTCATTGGTGAAGCGGTGAGCTATCCGTTCGAAGGACAATTATCACTACGCATCACTCGTGTAGGACAATTCATGCGTTTTGATTTCACCGACCAACGTAGAGAATTTTCACAAGAAGAACTGAACCATCTCTTTTACCCGCAAAACAAGAGCAAGTATAAAGATGGTATCATACAATCGCAAGGATTCGAATATCTCATTTGCAAACAAATCATTCGCGACCACGACGAGTTTGCAGGACGAAGAGGTTGTAGAATCAATGCCTGCAAAGCCGAAAAAGGTTTTACAATATGGTTTACCATACCTACCAAATAAGAATTACGCTAAGGAAAAGATTATGGACAAATTCAAAGTAATAATAGTAGAAGACGTCAAACTTGAGTTGAAAGGAACAGAAGAAATCTTCAGACACGAAATACCGAATGCCGAAATCATAGGTACTGCCATGACCGAAGTTGAGTTTTGGGATTTACTCAAAAAAGGTGTTCCAGATTTAGTCTTGCTTGACTTGGGTTTGGGAGGTTCTACTACTATCGGAGTAGATATTTGTGCCACCCTCCGTAAAGAGTATCCGAAGTTGAAAATTCTTATTTTCACAGGAGAAATCGTCAATGAGAAGCTTTGGGTAGATGCCTTGCAAGCCGGAGCAAACGGTATAATTCTCAAAACAGGCGAGTTGCTTACCGCAACAGATGTACAAGCCGTAATGGACGGTAAACAATTTGTTTTCAATTATCCTATATTGGAACGCATAGTAGAACGTTTCAAGGAAACCATACAAACAGAGCAGCGTCGTACCGAAGCCATTATCAGTTACGATATCGACGAATATGACGAACGTTTATTACGTCATCTCGCTTTGGGATATACCAAAGAGATGATAGCCAATCTGCGCAGTATGCCTTTCGGAGTAAAGTCACTTGAAAAAAGACAGAATGATTTGGTCAACCGTCTTTTCAAAGCGGACGAGCGAACCGGTATCAATGCTTGTCGTTTGGTGACACGGGCTTTAGAGTTGAGGATTTTAGATATAGACCATTTAGAAGCTGATGAAGAGTAGATTTTTCCTACATCCGGCTATTCTGTTTATTACACTATCTATTATTGTCGTCATTCTCTCGTGGGTGGGAAGTATTTACCGTTGGGAGGGAGTACGCAATCTTTTGGAAGCAGAGAATACCAGATGGCTCATGCTGAATATGAGCTCCAACTTTCTTACGCATCCTCTTTTCTCCATCGTATTCATTGGAGCAATCGGCATAGGTACGGTCTTTCACTCTGGTCTCTATTCTACTTGTATTAGAAGATGGAGCAGTCACACGAAACTTACACAAAAAGAACGCAGAGCTTTATTTACCGCCGGTATCGGTTTATTGCTCTATTTCGGTATTCTTGCTGTTATACTCTTCAACACAACCGGACTACTGCACAATATCTTGGGGACGTGGTCGGACTCTCCTTTCTCACATAGTGTTGTTTTGCTCATTTCAACAGGTTTTACCTTCTCAGGAGTTTTATTCGGATTTGCCACAGAAAATTATCTTTCCGGAGAAGACTTCTTTCAAGGAATGGTTTATGGATTACGCAGGAGTGCACCTTTCTTTGTTTTCTTCTTTTTCTTTTCTGTGTTTTTTCTTCTTGTCACTCGTTCCGGTATTCTTTCTTTTCTCTCTTTATCGGACGACGCCATCACATATGCTTACTACGGTTGCATCGGTCTCTTCACACTATTGATTTATCTCCCTCACTCGAGAAAATAACTTCGCTACAAAGCTTCTAAACATCCTTGTCACAAGATTAGAAAGCGAAAGATAACAGATATGCAAGCTATTGCCTAACTTTGCTTCCCATAAACAAAGTATATCATATAGATGAAACGCATCATACTGATTACCGGAGGGCAACGTTCGGGTAAAAGTACCTATGCCGAAGAGTTGGCACTTCGACTCTCCCCTAATCCCGTCTACATGGCTACCGCAAAAATATGGGACGAAGAATTTCGTCGACGCGTGAATATGCACCAAGCAAGAAGAGGTAACGAATGGACGAACATCGAAGAAGAGAAAGAACTGAGTAAACATAATATAGAAGGACGCGTAGTCCTCATAGACTGCGTGACACTATGGTGTACAAATTTCTTTGTAGAAAACAGTGAAGTACAACCAAGCCTTCAAGCTGTAAAAGAAGAATTCGAACGTTTCACAACACAAGACGCAACTTTCATTTTCGTAACCAATGAAATCGGCATGGGCGAAGTATCTCAGAATGCTTTACAACGCAAATTCACCGATTTACAAGGCTGGTGCAACCAATACATTGCTTCCAAAGCAGATGAAGTCTATGTCTTATTCAGTGGAATCCCCTTAAGAATTAAATAAATCATCATGATACGAACTTACCAAATAGCCGACCCTCGTCAGCCCGAATTGCACCAATCACTTACAGACAAAATCAACAATCTCACAAAACCCAAAGGCTCTTTAGGACGTTTGGAAGAATTGGCTTTGCGAATAGGCTTGATACAGGAAACGCTTTCTCCTACCCTCAGTCAACCACACAATATCATCTTTGCTGCCGACCACGGAATAGTGGAAGAAGGCGTAAGCAAATCTCCGAAAGAAATCACTTGGCAACAAATGAGCAATTTCATACATGGAGGAGCCGGTATCAACTTTCTCTGTCGCCAACATGGTTTTGAAATGGTATTGGTAGATTCCGGCATCGATTACGACTTGCCACCACATCCTGCCATCATAGATTTGAAAGTGAACAAAGGCACCCGCAGTTATTTGCATCAGGATGCTATGACGGAAGAAGAAATGAAACTTTGCATGGAAAGAGGAGGATTGGTGGTAGACCGGCTCCACGCAAGAGGTTGCAATGTCTTGGCAATAGGAGAAATGGGAATAGGCAACACTTCGGCTTCTTCGCTGTGGATGAGTTGTCTCACCAATATACCGCTGGTAGAGTGTGTGGGAGCAGGAAGCGGACTGAACACAGAAGAAGTTCGCCACAAGTACAACGTATTGCAACAAGCACAAGACAATTACAACGGTACTCGTACACCCGAAAACATCATGCGCAGATTCGGCGGCTATGAAATGGTAATGGCAGTAGGTGCAATGCTTCGTGCCGCAGAACTTCGCATGGTTATATTGATAGACGGCTTCATCATGTCCAACTGTCTACTCATGGCAAGCAACATCAACCCATTGGTAAAAGAATACGCCATCTTCGGGCATCAAGGAGACGAAGCCGGACATAAAAAACTGCTCGACTATATGGAAGCCCGTCCGCTGCTGCACTTAGACCTGAGGTTGGGAGAAGGAAGCGGTGCCGTATGTGCTTATCCTATCATAGACTCGGCTTGCCGTATGATAAACGAAATGGACAACTTCGCCCACGCATCCATCACCAAATACTTCTGAAACGATGAAAGATTTCTTTGCTGCACTGATGCTTTTCACACGTCTGCCATTATGGCGATGGATAAGTGTTCCCACAGAGAGTTTCAAAAACGTAGTCAGTTATTGGTCGCTGTGCGGATGGATTACGGGTGGCAGCATGGCATTGGTCTTTTGGGGAGCTTCGCAAATACTATCCGCAGATATAAGTATAGTGTTGGCATTACTTACACGATTGTTGCTTACGGGAGCTTTGCACGAAGACGGACTTGCCGACTTCTTCGACGGTTTCGGAGGTGGTACGGACAAAACAAGCATCTTGCGCATTATGAAAGATACGCATATCGGTACATACGGCGTATTGTCGCTTATCGGTTATTATTTATCGGCTTTCGTACTGCTCAAATCATTGCCTGTGACCATCATTCCCATGACACTATTGTGCGGAGATACGTTTTGCAAATGGATGGTATCCCACCTCATATTGCTATTGCCTTATGCTCGCAAAGAAGAAGACAGCAAGGTAAAAATCGTTTACAACCGTATGAAGACGAAAGAAATCATACTTTCCGCCATCGGAGGTTTGTTGCCGCTGATATTTCTTCCGTTCAAGCTATTTCCCACCCTGCTATTCCCCGTTATTCTATTCGCCATGTTGTATCGACTTATTAACAAGAAACTGCAAGGCTACACGGGCGACTGCATGGGTGCTGTATTCTTGCTTTGCGAGGTAATGTTTTGGTGGGGATTGAACATTGTTCTCGGCACGATATTTATCATGTAATTCTTTCTGCTCATGAAACTTTATCTGATGCGCCACACTTCTGTGGATGTTCCCGCCGGTGTTTGCTACGGACAAACGGATGTTCCACTAAAAATATCTTTCGAACAAGAAGTCGAAGTCTGTCGCCAGAGGTTGGCAACTCTTGT
Source organism: Phocaeicola sp. (assembly GCA_041814865.1). Lineage (GTDB taxonomy): Bacteria > Bacteroidota > Bacteroidia > Bacteroidales > Bacteroidaceae > Phocaeicola. Next base: position 9,995 of record JBGXXU010000086.1, read on the forward strand.
TTTCGATGCAGTGTACACCAGTCCGTTATCGCGTTGTACACGTTTGGCGGAAGCCTGCGGATATGGAAATGCCATACGAGACGACAGACTGAAAGAATTGCATTTCGGCGAGTGGGAAATGAAACGTTTCGACGAGATAAAAGACCCACGTCTAAGTTTGTGGTACGAGGATTATATCAATGTTGCCACTACGGGGGGAGAATCTTTTCGGGAACAATATGCTCGTGTGACTGATTTCATCGAAGAAATAAAGCAAAAAGAACAAGAAAACGTCATGGTATTTGCACATGGAGGCGTGTTGATTTGCGCCTTGATTTATGCAGGTATCATAGACATGCACAACGCATTCTCCAAACCACCGAAATACGGAGAACTCATCTCAATAGATATCTGAATACTCGTCTTGATATTTATGGTTTATGCAGAAAACATTTCACCGGTTTCTGCATAAATATACACTCCCCTCTTGTACCTTGTCAACTCAAAAACTCGTCCCTTCGAATTGACTACATATAGTCAATTTGATAACAACATGTACACAACTTGATAGCATCATGTTGCTATCGCGATAAGAACATGTTGCTATCGCGATGACAACAGCGTCAAAGAATGTTAACATCATAATCCCATCAGGGAAGCATTGTAGAGGTGTTTTTCTCTTGTCACAAACACGACTTTTCAAGGCTTTTTCGAACTGAAAAAACAACAAATTGCGACCTGTTTTCGCACTGTAAAGCACAGTCGGCATTGCATAAATATACAGTATCCGAAGCTTTTTCCGCATATTTATGCATCACATGCCACGCCCCCCCAAAAGTAACTTCCTTTCATTTACCGTTTGTGTTATTTCATCAGAAAGAAGAAACGCCCGACAGCATCGGAAAGCTATTCCAAAGCGTTTTTTCCACCATACGACAGCCATAAAAAAGTAAAGACAACGTTGGCTGTATTTGGCTTTTTCTATTACTTTGCGAGCAAATCATCGAGCAGACGTGAATTTAGTCATAGACATAGGTAATACGGCAACTAAAATTGCTATTTTCGATAAAGAAACTTTGCTGGAAGTAAAAACAGAACAAGGCAAATCTTTGTCCGCGCTGACTTACTTCAAAGCAAAATACGAAATAACTCGTGGCATCGTCTCATCGGTATCCACGCATACTCCGGAGATAGAAAAGATACTTTCCGAACAACCGTTTCCCATCATCGCACTAAGTCACACCACTCCTGTTCCCATCATAAACAAATACCGTACGCCACATACTTTAGGCATGGACAGACTGGCAGCAGTCGTTGGCGCAACAAGTATTCATCCCAACACGCCTTTGCTGGTTATAGATTCCGGCACAGCCATCACTTTCGATTATGTCGACGAGTTCGGACAGTATTGGGGCGGCAACATATCGCCCGGCATAGAAACCCGTCTGAAAGCATTGCGCACTTTTTGCAGCAAATTACCGGCTGTATCGTCCGAAGGAGACACGCCCGAATACGGTTACAGCACGGAAACAGCCATTCGCAGCGGTGTCATACGCGGTATACGGTTTGAGATAGAAGGTTATATCGCTGAAATGAAGCGGAAAAAGCCCGCACTTTTGACTTTTTTAACTGGAGGAGGAACTTTTTCTTTTGACGCGAACGCAAAAAATAGCATCTTTGCAGATGTTTTTTTAGTATTAAAGGGCTTAAACAGCATATTGAATTACAATGATGTCACTACATAAAATACTCATCGGTACACTTTGCTTGACAGGTGTCTTGACGGCAAGCGCACAAAGCAGTTCCAATACTCCATATTCAAGATATGGATTAGGCGACTTGTCCGACCGGATATTTGCAGGCAATGCAGCTATGGGTGGTATAGGTTTTGCCTATCGCACACCTTTTCATATCAATCCGATGAATCCGGCATCATACAGTGCGGTAGACTCTCTCGCATTCATGTTCGATATGGGCTTGTCGCTGAAACATACTCAATTCAAAGAAAAAGGTCTGAAGATAAATGCCAACAATTCGAGCTTCGATTACCTGGCCATGCAATTCAGACTACATCCCCGTGTAGGTTTTGCATTGGGCATACTGCCCTATTCCACTGTCGGATACAACTTCAGTTACACCAACCCGATAGAAAATACCTCTTCTTATTCCACCAATACGATGTCGGGAACAGGAGGATTGCAGCAAGTATTCACGGGAGTAGGCGTAAAAGTACTCCCCAATCTCTCTTTGGGTGTAAACTTGGGTTATCTATATGGTACGCTCGAGTACAAGAATACATTGACATTGAGCAACGGCGGAGACCAGACCATCAACACAAACAATCTGCGAGTAACAAGTTATACGGTGAATGTCGGTGCACAATACACACACAAGCTGAACGACAAAAACGAAATCACCATCGGTGCCACTTACGAATTGGGGCATAAACTGAACTCAAAAGAAACACGTATCACCAGCTTGACCGATGGAACAACCGGCGGTTATACGAAAACCACCCAATCAGAACTGCTGGACGCTTATTCGTTGCCGCATTCTTTCGGAGCCGGTGTATCATGGTTGAACAATAAACGTTGGCTGTTCAGTGCGGATTACTCCCTGCAACAATGGAAAAACGCAACTTATGCAGACAGTAAGAATGCATATTTGAACCGTACTCGCATAGCAATAGGTGCCGAATTGACACCCAACTATCAATCACGCAGATATTTCTCCCGTATACGTTACAGGTTCGGAGCCTTTTACAGCACTCCTTATATTACTACTCCGATAGGAGACGGACCGAAAGAATATGGTATTTCGGCAGGTTTCGGTCTTCCGCTGAACAATTACCAACGCAACTCCATACTGAATATTACGGGACAGTTCGTACGCGTCAGCCCTTCGGCAACAGATTTGATGGCTGAAAACAGATTTGTAATCAAAGTAGGACTAACTTTCAATGAACGCTGGTTCATGAAATGGAAAATCCAATAAGCAACAAGAAAAATAAACAATAGGAACTATTACAAAAAATCATGATGATGAAAAGAAAAATGTTTACTCTACTGCTCATGTTTTCAATGGGTACATCGGCAGTACTTGCACAAAAAGGGGTTGAAGATGGCTCTCGTTATGGTCACGGACAAGACAGTATCCGTTGCATACAGAACATCAGCATCTATTCTGAATATGTGAAGACAGGTAACATGAAAGATGCATACCCTGCTTGGAAATTGGTTTTCGAAGAAGCACCTTTGGCACAAGTAAGTACTTATACCAATGGAGCCAAGATATTGCGTCAATTCATCGAAGAAGCAACAGACCCTGCAAAGAAACAGGCTTTTCTTACAGAATTGATGGCGGTTTACGACCAACGTCTCAAATACCTGGATAAGTTGAATACACTCGTACGCACTCCTTCTACACCAGGCAATATCAAGGGTTTGAAAGCGCACGATTACTTGACATATTCCGGTGCAAGTTTGGATTTGAAAAAAGCATACGAGATGCTGAAAGATGCTATCGCAACAGACGACAACAATGCAGAAGCTTACATCTTGCAAGACCTCATGGATGTTTCTTCCAAATTGTACAAAACTGATGCTGCTCACAAAGAAGCTTTCATCAAAGACTATCTCTTGGCAGCCGGCATAGCTGAAAAAGCATACGAAAACGAAACAAACGAAAAAAGAAAAGAAATGATGGCAGGTGCCAAACAAAATGTCGAAGCATACTTTATCAGTAGTGGTGCGGCAAGTTGCGAAGACCTCCAGAACATCTATGCCCCTCAGATAGAAGAAAACAAAACGAACGAAGTTTTCTTGAAGCAAGTAATCGAAATCATGCAGTTGTTGAACTGTACAGAACAAGAAGCATACTTCGCAGCATCCGAATATATGCATGCCATCAAACCGACAGCTGCTTCTGCTACGGGTTGTGCCTACAGATACTATAAAAGAGGAGACTTGAACAAAGCACTCGATTATTTCAATGAAGCTATCAATCTGGAAACAAACAACAACAAAAAAGCAGATAACGCTTATGCTGTGGCTGTAATCTTGATGAAACAAAAAAGCTATTCAAGTGCAAGACAGTTTGCACAAAAAGCCATTTCTTTCGTTCCATCATATGGCAAAGCTTATATCCTCATAGCTCAAATGTATGCCGCAACTCCCAACTGGAGCGATGACCCTATCAAAAACAAGTGCACTTATTACGCAGCTATCGACCAATTGCAACGTGCAAAGAATGCTGACCCCAGCATTTCAGCCGAAGCCAACAGACTCATAGCACAATACTCCGCATATACTCCGAAGAAAGAAGACCTCTTCTTCGTTGGTATGAAAGAAGGAACAAGTGTTACTATCGGTGGATGGATAGGCGTAACAACAACCATCAGATAAAACATGAGCGAGCATAGAACAAACAGAGTTCAAACGCTTACAAAGACATACATAACAGTTGCCATAATGGCAACTGTTATGTCATTTTTTTTATACTCATGCGGTAAAGAGCAACAAGCTAAAAAAGACTTGTTTTCTTCAGCCGATACTATTCCCGATTTGATTACCACAAACGTCAATACACTCATATCGGATTCTGGTGTATTGCGTTATAAAATGCTCAGTCCCGAATGGATTGTTTTCATGCGAGGCGAAAACCCTCGTTGGGTATTCGAAAAAGGAATTTATATGGAGAAATTCGACTCTCTTTTCCGCGTGGATGCCAGTATAAAGGCAGATACAGCCTACTATTACCAGCTGAAAAAACTGTGGGAACTCAAAGGAAATGTTCATATCAAAAACTTGGAAGGTGTAAGATTTGACACACAACAACTTTTTTGGGACCAGGTTCAAGAAAAGTTTTATTCTTACAAACGAGTGAACATAGCTAAAAAAGATACAGTCATTTCCGGCGACCGCTTCGAATCCAATCAGCAAATGACAGACTATATTCTGTATAATAGTCAAGGGAATATGCTTATAAAAGACAAACCGGCAAAAGACACAATACCGACAAAACAATAATAGATGCAGATGGAACTCATCATTCTTATACTTATCTCCATCGGGCTTTCCGCTTACTTTTCCGGTATGGAAATAGCCTTCGTATCTTCCAACAAACTTCGCTTTGAAATGGATAAGGGAAACTCTCTCTCGGGCAAAATACTTTCCTTATTCTATAACAATCCGAATAATTTCATCTCAACCATGCTTGTCGGTAATAATATCGTATTGGTCATATACGGTATTTGGATGGCACGCCTTATAGAACACACTTTCTTTGCAGACACTTCCATCAACGAAGCTTTATTGGTGGCTGTGGAAACTATCATTTCTACACTTATTATCCTTGTTACAGGAGAGTTCCTGCCCAAAACTCTTTTCAAAATCAGCCCTAACTTCACACTGAAGTTATTCTGTCTACCGACCTTTATTTTCTATATACTCCTTTACCCAGTCAGTCGTCTATCGTCATGGCTATCCACCACACTGTTACGCATATTAGGAATTAAAGTAGAGAAGAACGCAAACAATCGAACCTTTACCAAAGTAGATTTGGATTACTTTATACAAAGCAGCATAAAAGACTCAACCACTTCCGAAGAAATAGAACCCGAAGTCAAAATCTTTCAAAATGCATTAGATTTCTCTAATATAAAAGTACGCGATTGTATGATACCGCGCACAGAAATCGTAGCGGTAGATATGGAAAGCTCTTTGGAAGAACTCAAAGAAACTTTTATAGAACACGGTTACAGCAAAATCATTGTTTACAAAGAAGACATTGACCACATCATCGGTTATATCCATTCTTCCGAAATGTTCAAACAAATAACTAATTGGACAAATCATCTGCGTTCCATTCCGATTGTTCCGGAAACCATGAGCGGACACAATCTGATGCGCGTCTTTGCGCAACAAAAACGTACACTTGCCGTAGTTGTAGACGAATTTGGAGGAACATCCGGTATCGTAGCTTTAGAGGATTTGCTGGAAGAAATCTTAGGTGATATAGAAGATGAACACGACACTAAATCAACCATAGCAAAGCAGATAACAGAAAATGAATATATCTTGTCTGGAAGACTTGAAATAGAAGAAGCCAACGAAATGTTCGACCTGAAGCTACCCGAAGATGCCTTATATCAGACCATAGGCGGTTTGATATTACATGAACACCAAAGCTTTCCCAAAGCAAAAGAAATCATAACCATAGACAAGTTTCAATTCCAAATGCTGAAAGTAACAGCCACCAAGATAGAACTGGTCAAGTTAAAAGTTTTGGAGTAGTGTTTTTTTCAGAATGAATATTCACCATTACATAGCTTTTTTAGTATCTTCGTGCGCTAATCTGAATAACAATAAATAACAAATAGAGAACCTAAAATGGCAACATTACAAACAATCAGAAGCAAAGGACCTTTGGTGGTCATTGTACTCGGGCTTGCTCTTTTCGCTTTCGTAGCGGGAGATGCATGGAAGATTCTGCAACCGCACCAAAGTGCGCAAAACGTTGGAGAGGTGAATGGTGAAGAGCTTTCTGCTCAAGACTATCAGCAAATGATAGAAGAGTATAGTAACGTCATTCAAATGTCGAACGGAGTCAACTCACTTAGCGACGAACAACTTTCTAACGTGAAGGACCAAGCGTGGCAGACATACGTAAACCACCAATTGATTACTGCAGAAGCTAAGAAACTTGGTTTACAAGTTACGGATGCAGAAATACAACATATCATCAACGAAGGAACACATCCACTTTTGGCACAAACACCATTCGTAAATCAACAAACAGGAAGATTCGACAAGGATATGCTCAAGAAATTCTTGGCAGAGTATGCAAAGATGAACACATCACAGACTCCGGCAGAATATGTAGAGTACTATACAAAAATGGCAAACTATTGGAAGTTTATCGAAAAAGCACTCAAGGAAAGTTTGTTGGCACAAAAATATCAGACTTTAATAGCAAAATCCATTCTTTCTAATCCAATATCTGCAGAAACCGGTTTCAAAGCACGTACGGAAGAATCAGATATTCTATTGACAGCTATCCCTTACACTTCAATTGCTGATGCTGATGTAAAAGTCTCCGAAGAAGAAATCAAAGATTTGTACAACAAGAAAAAAGAGCAATTCAAGCAACTGATAGAAACAAGAAACATCAAATACGTTGATGTGAAGATACTTCCTTCTGATGCAGACCGTAAAGCTATAGAGAAAGACGTAACAGAATATGCTTCTCAATTAGCAACAACTACCGACTACGCAACATTTATCCGTTCTACAAACTCTATTGTTCCTTATAGTGAAGTAGCTGTAGGAAAAGCTGCGTTGCCCAATGACGTAGTTACTCGCATAGATTCAGTTGCAGTCAATGCTGTATATGGTCCTTATTACAATCAAGCGGACGATTCTTTCAATGCGTTCAAGATTGTGGAAAAAACAAGTGCACCCGACTCTATCCAATTCCGTCAAATACAAATAACGGGAGAAACAGAAGCTAAGGCAAAAGAATTGGCAGACAGTATTTACACTGCCTTAAAAGGTGGAGCAGATTTTAAGACTACGGCACAAAAGTATATTCAAACCGGTGAAGCAACTTGGATAAACGCTCAAAGTTGGGAAGGCGCAGCTCTCGAAGGAGACAATGCAAAATTCATCAACGCTCTTATCAATCAACCTGTAAACGAACTCACTCAACTCAAATTGGGACAAGGCTATATCATCTTCGATGTTTTGGCTAAAAAGAATGTACAAAACAAGTATAAAGTCGCAATGGTAAAAATCCCTGTAGAATTCAGCAAGGATACTTACAACAAAGCATATAATGCATTCAGCCAATTTGTAGCACAAAACACGACGCTCAAGAGCCTTGAAGAAAATGCAGAAAAGAGCGGTTACACTCTTATCCCAAGACAAGATTTTACCAGCTCTGAACACTATCTTGCAGGTATTAAATCCACACGCGATGCTCTGCGTTGGGTATTCGAAGCCAAAGAAGGTGAAGTATCTCCTCTCTATGAATGCGGAGACAATGACCACTTGCTGGTTGTAGCTCTTGAAAAAATCAATGAGAAAGGATACAGAGATATTCAATTGGTTTCCGACGAATTGAAAACCGAATTGATTCGTGATAAAAAAGCGGAACAAATCATCGGTAAGATGAAAGGCTTCAACACCCTGGCACAAGCAAAAGGTATGAAAGATGCTGTAAGCGATACAGTGAAACACATTACTTTCGCGGCTCCTGCTTTCATTTCCATGACAAGAGCCAACGAGCCGGCTATCAACGGCGTAGCAAGCAAACTTGCAGTAAACAAAGTTTCTGCTCCTATCAAAGGTTTTGCAGGTGTTTACATGTTGCAAGTGCTTAGCAAGAATAAAACAGCCGAAAAGTTTAATGCGAAAGCAGAAGAAACACAACAAAATGCTATACACATACGTTTTGCTATGCAATTCATGAATGACTTGTACAGAAAAGCCAATGTGGTAGACAACCGTTATCTATTCTTCTAAAAGATATTACAACACATTACACACTGGGCTTGCTCCTCTCGGAGCAAGCCCAGTGTTTTTTATTGGTATCGTAAGTGATGTTATCGCAATCAGCGATTTCGGTATAAAAAAATTCCGCTTCGGCTATCACAGCCAAAGCGGAATCTACCATTAGAAACACCTTATGAAAAAACATTCACACTAATCTTTCAAAAACCGTTCAAAACGATTTGCGTCAGTTGCTGAAAGTAAGTTCCTCGCCTGCCCTGCCTATTTTAACAGGTCGACTCCTATCGATATCTTGTGCCAACAAACGCTTGGAGAGCTCATTGAGCAGATAACGCTGGATGGCACGCTTCACGGGACGTGCTCCAAATTCGGGGTCGTATCCTACTTCTGCCAAGAAATCTATTGCTTCGGGCGAGAGTTCCAATATCACCCCATTATCGGCAAGCATCTTTCTTACACCGTCGATTTGCAAACGAACAACTTGTTTGATTTCGTTCTCATTGAGTGGCAAGAACATTATCGTTTCATCTATACGGTTCAGAAATTCCGGACGTATTGTTTTCTTGAGCATATTGAGAACTTCTGTTCTTGTTTCCTCAATCAGTTGTTCTCGATTGACATCCGTACCCAGTTTTTCGAATTGACTCTGTATGTAAGAACTACCCAAGTTGGACGTCATGATGATAATCGTATTCTTGAAATTCACAGTACGTCCTTTGTTGTCTGTTAAGCGTCCATCATCCAAAACTTGCAAGAGTATATTGAATACATCCGGATGCGCTTTCTCTATTTCATCAAACAATACCACCGAATAAGGTTTGCGACGTACGGCTTCGGTCAGTTGACCGCCTTCGTCATAACCTACATATCCCGGAGGTGCCCCGATAAGCCTGGATACCGTATGCTTTTCCTGATACTCGCTCATATCGATACGAGTCATCAGTGCTTCATCGTCGAAAAGGTATTCAGCCAAAGCCTTTGCCAATTCGGTCTTACCAACACCCGTCGTACCAAGAAAGATGAACGAACCTATCGGACGTTTGCTATCTTGTAATCCGGTACGACTGCGACGTACGGCATCTGCTACTGCTTGTATCGCTTCGTCCTGTCCTATCACGCGCAAGTGTAGCTCGTCTTCCAAGTGCAAAAGCTTTTCACGCTCGCTTTGGAGCATCTTGCTCACGGGGATACCCGTCCAACGCGATACCACATCGGCAATATCTTCGGCAGAAACTTCTTCCTTAATCATGGCACTGTCGCCTTGTTGCGACTTCAGCTGTGATTGAATATCCTGTATCAATTTTTCGTTTTCCTGCAACTTGCCATAACGTATCTCTGCCACTCGTGCATAGTCGCCATTGCGTTCGGCATTTTCGGCTTCAAACTTCAATTGTTCTATTTCCTGCTTGATGGTCTGAATGCGATTGACAAGTTCTTTTTCGCCTTTCCACTTGGCTTTGAATGCCGTATCCTGCTCTTTGAGCTCGGCTATTTCTTTGTTGAGTTTTGCCAGTTTTTCCTCGTCTTTCTCACGTTTGATGGCTTCGCGCTCTATTTCCAACTGTTTCAGGCGACGTTCTATCTCATCCAACTCTTCGGGCAAGGAATCTCTTTCCATACGCAAACGCGCCGCCGCTTCGTCCATCAAGTCTATGGCTTTGTCCGGTAAGAAGCGTTCGGTGATGTAACGATTGCTCATTTCCACCGCTGCGATGATGGCTTCGTCCTTGATACGTACTTGATGGTGATTTTCGTAACGCTCTTTCAAGCCGCGAAGAATGGAAATCGAAGTCAGTACATCGGGTTCATTGACCATGACCATCTGAAAACGTCTTTCCAAAGCCTTGTCTTTTTCGAAATACTTCTGATACTCATCGAGTGTAGTGGCACCGATACTTCTCAGTTCACCGCGTGCCAATGCCGGCTTCAGGATATTCGCGGCGTCCATGGCACCTTCACCCTTTCCAGCTCCTACCAACGTATGTATTTCGTCAATGAAAAGTATTATTTCTCCTTCGGACTGTTTCACTTCGTTGATAACCGACTTCAAGCGTTCTTCAAATTCTCCTTTATACTTGGCACCGGCAATCAATGCTCCCATATCGAGCGAATACAGACGTTTGTTTTTCAGGTTTTCAGGCACATCGCCACGCAAGATGCGTTGCGCCAGACCTTCCACTATCGCAGTCTTACCCGTACCCGGTTCGCCTATCAATATAGGATTGTTCTTGGTACGACGACTCAAAATTTGCAACACACGCCGTATCTCCTCGTCGCGTCCTATCACGGGGTCGAGTTTACCCGAACGAGCGGCTTCTATCAAATCCACCGCATACTTGCTCAACGACTGATAGGTATCTTCGCCGGATGGAGAAGTGACACGCTGCCCCTTGCGCAACTCTTGTATAGCCATACGCAAAGCATCGACGGTCAGTCCCGCATCCTTCAAAATTTTCGACGCTCCGCAATTCACCTGCAGAAGTGCCAAAAGCAGTGCTTCCAGCGAAACATACTCGTCATTCAGTTCACGAGATACCTGAATAGCTTTTTGCAACACTTCGTTGGTTTCTCTTCCCAAATAAGGTTCACCTCCCGAAACTTTCGGAAAAGCGTTTATCTTTTTCTCCAATGAAACTGTTACTTGTGCGATATTAACATCGCATTTTCTCAAGAGGAAATCGGAAACATCATTCCCCACTTGCATGACTGCATGCAGAAGGTGTTCCGACTCTATGCTTTGTTGCCCCAATTGCTGTACATATTGCACAGACTTCTGTACGGCTTCTTGTGCTTTAATCGTAAAATTACTGAAGTTCATATCTGCATCTCCTTTCTTGTTTTGTATTCTTTTTATTGCTTGGTTTGCATTTTTCTTCGCTCAAATAAGAATCCAATAAGCTTTTCATCATTTACGGATGTCATTTTTACAGACAACACCAACAAAAACAAGACATTTTGTCTGATACTCTGCCGAAATAGTAGGAAATACACAAATTTCATAAGCCCTCTAACAGCAAATACGCATTTCTCTATAAAATCTCTTTGATGTATAAATATGCAGAAAATGCTCCCGTTTCTGTATATTTATGCAATGTCGTATACCTGTTTCAGTTCGAAAAACAGTCGTAATCCGATGCTATCTCAGTCCGAAGAAGCCTTGAAAAATCGTGTTTTTGACGAAAGAAAAACAGCTCTACAATGCCTTCCTGATACGATTATAATGTTAACATTCTTTGACGCTGTTGTCATCGCGATAGCAACATGTTCTCATCGCGATAACAACATGATGCTATCAACTTGCGTACATGTTGTTATCAAATCGACTACATGTTGCCAATTTGAAGAGACGATTTTATGAGTCGACGAGTTGCAAGAGGAAGTGTATATTTATGCAGAAACAGCTTATATTAGGAACGAGGTTTTGAGTTGATAAGTTTTACGGGAAGGAATGTTTTGCAAAGCGGAAGTCGGAGGTCTTCGTGGTACGATTCTTTTTTCCTATCGTGCTATGGCAGTAGAGATATGACCAATTCTGCTAACCCTTATCCATATCAGAACGTCCAATGACGCGAATTCGGCAGCAAGCGGTCTATATAAAATTTCACGTTGAGAATTTCGACTACCGGTGCAAGTGCATCAGGTATGAATACAACATTCACAAATCAGTTTGGTGCCAATCTCTGGACAGCAAGCTTGATGCTTAATAGTTAAATACGGCATTTTCTTATTCTTCCTTTTGCTCAATAGAAAATTTTTATTGTACTTCGCACTAACATTCAAGATTGAAATCTTTCGAGAAACACCAAGAAAGATTTTTCAAAAACTAAAAGAACTTAACAATGAAAGAAAAAGAGCCGTACGTAACTCCTGAAATAGTAGTTACTCAAGTCAGCGTAGCAAATCTGCTACAAACGTTTTCCACACAAAACAGAGCTTGCGTTCGAGATGAAATAATAGACGAACAAGAAGATGCAAACGCTCCTTTTACATTTTAACAAGCACAAAACAAAAAACAAAATGAAAGACTTTCTATTCAAAAAGTTACCTTTTACTCTCGGGATAGCATTCTTCCTTTTCTCATGCAGTAATAACGATGAACCCAAAAACAACAATGGAGATTCATGGCAAGATGCAATAGCACTCACTTATACTGTAGGCGAAGAAACTGCAGACTCTGTATTTACACGCTCCACTTCCGGAAACCCTATCGTGGAACGACAAACATTCATGGGGATGGAAGTAGAAACAGCCATCTACGATGAGACCATCGACATAAAAAAAGGTTCACAAACATCTCGTGCAACTGTATACAATACAGTAAATCTCAATGGAAAAAAAGTCTATGCGATAGTCTTCGACCCTACGACTAACAAAATATTGGGTCCTCTACAAACTCTGACTGTAACTGGCAATCAGATTACAGTAAAGGCTTTTAGAGGCAGTAAAGTTTTGTTCTATATAGGAAGAGAGCCTTCCATCACACAAGGAGGAGATATTACCACAACAAAAGTTTTGGAAAACAGTGGGAGTCCTTGCGATGCCATGCAATGTTTTTCTCCTGTTATTACTAGTACAAGCAATGGTTTAGGCACGCTTACATTCAAGCATGTATTTACCAAACTTCGTATAAAATTAAAGACTTCCAATGGTACAGTAGTCAATGCTTTCAGCCTGAAGACTAATCAGATAAACCAGAGTCATGCAAGAGTAAAGATTTTCGACCGTTCTTACACAATTGAGGGAACATTAAATCATTGTACTTTTTCTGTTTCGAATAATACAACATCCGAAGCAGTATCTGCATACCAAGATATCATCATAGCCAATTCGAATACAGCCACCGAACTAAATTTATATTTTGACACACAAGGAAAAGGAGTTACTATAGATGGTGCAAAAAACTATTTGACAACAGTCAATAATACATTGAAACTGTATCCACGCATTCTGAAACCAGGACATCGTTACAGTATCAATATCACCGTAAATCCAACTAATATAGACCAATACCTGAATACCGGTTTCAAAGCAGACCGTCGATATTATCAATGGGATGCCTATGAACCTAATGGTGTGGGGGATTCTCTTGTTTGGAGTCCCGGTAATTCAGGTTTCCGTCGTCACACTCCGGCAGAAAACGACAAAGACATCGCTTCACAAAGTTGTAAAAACTGTCCAACATACAATCAAATCTGTATGTACTTAGGAGCCGGTGTACTCGCAGACGATGGACACACAGGACCCAATCAACCTTCGTACACCATCACCAATCCTATTACAGGAGAGAAACGTACATACCATGCAGGCGTATGGTTCAAGAAAAAGCAATATATCGCTGGTTTTGCAGAAGGGACAGCTCCTAAAGCTACACAAGCAAACGGCAAAGGACGACCATCTCCTGAAACTATAAACCAATACTTTTTCCTACCTTTTTACGGCTGGAGAGAATATACTAACGGTTGGAAGAATTCTTTTTCTTTTGACCATTCAGGGGTTGACGGTTTTTATCATTCTAAAACAGCATACAAATATAATTTTCCAACGAACTACCACATTAACTCCATAAGAATAGATGCTAATGGTGCAGCTATTAACCGATTAAATTGGACCTCGAACAATATAGTAGCTATCAATATCTGGACAGCAGATTGATGCTTGAATCAGGAAGTAATAACGGTCGCTATTCTATGAATGACGACCGTTTCTCTTTATATAGTCGGATACCCTTTTCGCGATTTGCATCATGAACCACTGGCAACTAAGGGTAAATATCCTATCTTTGTGTCTTCAAACAGGATTTCATATATAGAACACAAATCATGAATACCCAAACGTCTTATTATCAAGTAGGACCACACTCCTTTCGTATATCAATTTACCCCGATGCTTATTGCGCGAAAATACCCGATGCGTTCCAACCTTTCATCGTATCTGAATGCTCACAAGACACCATTTTCGAATTAAATATCAAGCAAACCAATCATCAGATATCACCAAACGACGAAGAGCGGAAAGACGATATCGGTTTCGAATGGGAAGGAGCACGTTGTTTCATTCGTCCATTAGGAGATGGGAAACATGCAGTTTTTATTCATCTACACAATGTCGCAAAGACGTTTTTCATGGAGTGTAATGATAACTTTTCTCGATGTACAGCTTATCTCAACAACCAACAAACAGACATCGCTCCCGAATTATTGACGAGAATGCAAACATTTGCAATAAACAATTTCCTGATGATGTTGTATGCATTCAATGCAGCACCTTACGGAACGCTATTGATGCACGCCTCAGTAGTGGTACACGAAGACAAAGGATATCTTTTCCTGGGAAAAAGCGGAACAGGCAAGAGTACACACAGCCAACTATGGTTGAAACACATAACGGGAACCTGGCTATTGAACGATGATAATCCGGTGTTACATCTGGATGCAGAAACGCAACAAGCCTTTGTTTACGGTTCTCCCTGGAGCGGAAAGACACCTTGCTACAAGCAAGCAGTCGTACCAGCCAAAGCACTCGTCCGATTGGAACAAGCTCCTTGCAACGAGATTTCGCGCGACAACGTGGTACATGCTTTTGCAGCCATTCTTGCCTCTTGTTCATGTTTGAAACAAGAAAAAAAAGTGTACGATGGGATACTTTCAGGCATTACCGGATTAGCTTCCGCAATTCCTGTTTTTCATCTGAAATGCTTACCCGACCGCGAAGCAGCGGAACTTTGTCGAGAAACAGTAACCCATACAGACAAACAGACTATCATCAAATAAATTTTTACCGAGTATAAAAACATGAGAATCAAGAAAGGTTTTTTTCTTCACTCTGTCGGTGGAGAACGTATCGTGATGCAAGATGGAACTTCTACCATAGACTTCAGTCGCATTGTAAGTCTGAATCCTACAGCTGCTTATTTGTGGGAGAAGATAAACGAAAACGACTTTGACACCGAAATCGTAGCCAAAATGTTGATGGAAAAATACGACATCAAGAACAATGTCGCTCTTCATGATGCAGAAGCATTCATTACAAAATTGAGAGAAGCAGGAGTAATAGAAGAATAACCCATCTCGGAGGACTGTCTTTTGAATATGTCACATACCATACAAAAAACTTTCTTTTCGCTACTGCGCTCCGGCTTATGGGAAACACCGATAGACATCGCACTTTTCTCCTCGTTATCGGATGCCGATTGGAAAAGTATCTATCACACGGCGCAATCACAGTCTTTACTGGCTATTATTTTCGACGCTATTCTTACACTGCCCGAAGAGTTGCGACCTCCACGCCAGCTTTATTTACAATGGGCTACACAAACAGCCAAAGTTGAGCAAGCCAATAAGCATTTGAACCAAATTCTGCGCGAAATCACAAAACTTTATCAAGACGCCGGGTTGCATCCCGTACTCTTAAAAGGACAAGGTATCGGTATATATTACCGAAATCCTTTGCATAGACAATGTGGTGACATCGATGTCTACTTTGGAAAAGAAGGACAGAAAATAGCCAACCACATACTATCGGAAAAAGGAGCGCAAACCGTGTTGGAAGATACCGTCAAACACACCTGCTATATTTTCAAGGATGCACACATCGAACATCATCGAAAGATTCAAACACTTAGCAATCCATTCAGCAATCACCGCTTTTCTCTATGGGTAAACGAATGGTATCCCAATGGTGCTGAGTCTTGTCATATCATGCCAGTTCCTCCTTTGACATTCAATGCAATCTATATATTCCTGCATGCTTTCAAGCACTTTATGAATAGCGGTATCGGACTTAGACAGTTGTGCGATTGGGCTTGTCTTTTTCACAAGCGATATCAAGAAATAGACACTTCTGTCTTCAAACGACATCTGAAAGAATTAGGTCTTGTTCGTGCGGCAGAAGCTTTCGGTTACGTTATGGTTACTTATTTGGGCTTACCGGCTGAGCAGTTTCCACTCTCGCTCGAAAATGCCAAAGAGAGAGGAGAAATACTCCTGCAAGAAATTTTCTTCACCGGAAATTTCGGCAAATACGACACTCGTGTCAGTACACGTCCGAAAGGAACATGGGCAGGCAGATGGCATACATTCCGCCATGCAGTATCGCGCAGTTACAAGTTCCGACAATTTGCACCATCGGAAGCCTTTTGGTATCCGTACGAATTGATAACAGGAAGAATTACCATGCAATTGGAGAAATTGCGTGACTAAGACAAACAGCAAAGAAGCGTATTCTATTCCTTCATACATCTATAAATAAAGCCTGCAACGTCTTGACGTTGCAGGCTTTATTTATAAGGTCTTCACCCCGATGAGAGAATATCAAGATTTGTATCGGTTATTCCCAATTCGCATTAGACCAACTGATTTCCCAAGTCTCGGAATTTACTTTCGCATATACTACATAGTTGCGACCAACTTTGAAGTCGTGCGCCGGTTTTCCCGACGAAACACCCATTTCACGATACGACATGGTTTCCAAAACCGATATTCTTATTTCGTTGTTTTTGTTGTATATACCAGGGACAAACCATATATGATAAGTAGCAACAGCGTCGCCTGCCAATTCGGTAGTATGTTTACCTTCCATGTAGTTCGCTTGTTTACTATCTACAAAGCGTTCGTTTTTCATATCCCAGGTAGCTGCACCATTGTTTTCTACATTATAGACCCAATTGTAATTCCCACTCAAGCGGAAACCTGCCGCAGTTTCGGGACCTATCGGCAGAAATTCGTGTATATTCTTGACTTTCAAAGTCAATATAGAACCTAAGTGTTTAAAAGAAAGACCTACTTTCGGCATGGTTTTTCCATCGTATTTAACGTTTGTCTTGCACCAAAGAGCAACATTCTGTCCACTCAGTGTAGCATCGTATTCACTCGACGCATTGGGAAGAATGGCAACAGTAGGTTCATCTCTTTTAAGCGTGCCCGAAGAATAACTTTTCCTCGCCACGTAAGCATAGAGTGTAAAATTTTCGGTTATTCCGGCAGGAATTTCCACCGAGAAGTCCGCACGGTTACCGGGTTCATACACTTTGGTTACTTTCCCGTCTACCTTAACAATCGTATTACCTTGCTCGAAAGCAAACTGAATAATGTCATTGACAGCCCATTTGTACCGAAGATTTTTCACTTCTCCATTGCCAAATTCCTCAAGAACGCCACGACTGTCGGACGTATTTTCTATCGATGCAGTGATGTTCAGTATACGTTTTTCCGACTGAGACTCAACATCTGTTTTTGTACAACTCGCTACCGCAAGGGTAAGCAATGCAAGAAAAAATAATTTAGTTTTCATATTTAATGGTGATTAAGTTTCGGCACTGAGCCCTCATAATAGTTTTTTCCTAATAAGGTATGTTAGATTGAATGAATATAGAATGTCTCTGGTTTTCGTATGAGTTATTTATATGGACATTTGTTTTGAAAATCGAAGTAAAAATAACAAGAATCAACACACAAGCAAAAAGAAACAAAAAAAACTTCAACTGTTCCATATGGCAATAATCTGTATCTGAAAAAACGATATGTTCAGTTTGTACGAAAACATTGCGTAACAACTGTTTTTCCTCGAGGTTGGCTTACTCTCTTCTCTCAAACTTATAACATCGTATGAGTGAGAAATAAGTCTTTGCAATGTCTTGCTCGATGTATCAACTCACAATTTGCCCGTATTTTCCAATCTTTTTTGTCGTTCGACAAAATAGCCATACCTTTGCAATGCTTTTCTGAGGCGAAGAGCTATAAACAATTAACATGCGATGCTGTGAATAACAGCCGTGTATTCTAGAACACCACGTAAAAAACAGGAACATGAAAAAAGAAAATTTGGTATCCGTACCTTTCATGATTTTGGGCATCATCTTCTGCGTATGCCTGATTGCAGCCAATTTATTGGAAACAAAACTCATTACACTCGGTCCCATTGCCGTCACGGGAGGACTTATCGTATTTCCCATATCGTACATCATCAACGACTGTATAGCAGAAATATGGGGCTTTCGCAAAGCAAGGCTTATCATTTGGATGGGCTTCTTGATGAATTTCTTTGTTGTACTCTTGGGACAAATCGCTGTTGCCATCCCCGCCGCACCGTTTTGGAAAGGTGAAGAGCATTTCAATTTTGTTTTCGGTTTGGCACCCCGTATAGCATTTGCCAGTTTCGCTGCATTTTTAGTCGGCTCGTTCATCAATGCTTACGTCATGAGCAAGATGAAAATAGCTACGCAAGGAAAGAATTTTTCTTTGCGCGCCGTAGTTTCCACTCTTGCAGGCGAAACAGCCGACTCTGTGATATTTTTCCCTATAGCTTTCTGGGGCTTGATGCCAACGATAGAAATCGTCAAATTGATGCTTATCCAGATAGTATTAAAGACGTTGTACGAAATCATCATACTTCCTATAACCATCAGAGTTGTCAATTACATCAAGAAAGTGGAAGGCACAGATGTTTACGACGAGGACATATCGTACAGCTTCTGGAAAATCAAAGACCTCTGATGTCTACCCGAATGAAGAAAGAACCTGCATTGGTGGTTTTCAGTGGTGGACAAGACTCTACCACTTGCCTCTTTTGGGCTAAGCGTCACTTCTCCGAAGTCTACGCGTTGAGCTTTCTTTATGGTCAAAAGCATAAGCAAGAAGTAGAAGTAGCACGCAAGATTGCACAAAAAGCCGAAGTACATTTTGATGTGATGGACGTGTCGGGAATCAACTGTTGGGGGAAGAATGCACTGACAGACAAGAGCATTTCCGTAGACAACACATCTCCCAAAGACAGACTCCCGAATACTTTCGTGCCCGGTCGCAATCTGTTCTTCCTGAGTATTGCTGCCGTTTATGCAGCCGAAAGAGAAATCTCTCATATCATCACCGGCGTATCTCAAACCGATTTCAGTGGTTATCCCGATTGCAGAGACAATTTTATCAAATCGCTGAACGTAACAATCAATCTCGCGATGAATGCAAACTTTGTTATTCATACGCCGCTCATGTGGATGGACAAAGCAGAAACGTGGGCTTTGAGCGATGAATTGGGAGTACTCCAACTGATTAAAAACGAAACATTGACGTGTTACAATGGCATCACAGGCGATGGATGTGGCGATTGCCCGGCATGCCGATTGCGCAAAAAAGGGCTTGAAAACTATCAGGCTTCCAAACATTCAAACGAATAAATCCTCACATCATGGAAAGAAAAGAAGAATTGACTTTGCTGGGAACACAAACCCAATACAAACAAGATTATGCTCCCGAAGTATTGGAAGCATTTGAAAACAAACATCCGGAAAACGATTATTGGGTACGTTTCAATTGTCCGGAATTCACAAGTCTCTGCCCTATTACGGGACAACCCGACTTCGCAGAAATACGCATCAGTTATATTCCCGACATCAAAATGGTGGAAAGCAAAAGTCTGAAACTGTACCTGTTCAGTTTTCGCAATCACGGAGACTTTCACGAAGATTGTGTCAACATCATCATGAAAGACTTAATCCGCCTCATGCAACCCAAGTATATAGAAGTAACAGGATTGTTTACACCGAGAGGAGGAATTTCCATTCATCCCTTTTGCAATTACGGCAAACCGGATACAAAGTACGAACAACTGGCAGAATTCCGTATGCAACACCACGATTTATAACGACAACGGGGAGTATCCGAAAAGATACTCCCCGTCTTTTATCCATATAAAGCAATCAACAAAGTCTGCGCGAACCGTTGCCTATTACTACATCGTACACTTTAGGACTGTGTCCGAACTTCGCTTTGAAACGTTCTTTGGCTGTGGTAATAAATGTTTCGTACAACTCGTTTTTCACAAGATTGATAGTACAGCCACCGAAACCGCCTCCCATTACACGAGAGCCCGTCACACCGCAATCGAAAGCCAAATCGTTCAAGAAATCCAATTCAGGACAACTTACTTCGTAAAGCTTACTCATGCCGTAGTGCGTCTCGTACATCTTCTGTCCTACTGTTTCGTAGTCTTTGTGTCCCAGTGCTTCACAAACATCCAATACTCTTTGTATTTCACCGATTACGTACTCCGCTCGCATGTAATCTTCTTCGCTCACTTGTCCTTTTACGGCTTCGAGCATTTCAGGAGTACAGTCGCGCAAGAATTCCACATTCGGATGTGTTTTCTTGATTTCAGCCACCACTCGTTCGCAACTTTCACGACGTTTGTTATAAGCAGAAGAAGCCAATTCGTGTTTAACTACCGAGTCGAGCAAAACCAGCCGATAACCTTCCGGCTTGAATGGGAAATACTCGTACTCCAAGGAACGACAATCCAAACGTATCAACATACCTTCCTGACCGAATACCGAAGCAAACTGGTCCATGATACCACACTTCACGCCACAATAATTATGTTCTGTTGCCTGACCGACTTTCGCCAATTCGAACTTGTCGACTTTATTATCTCCGAACAAATCATTGAGTGCAAAAGCATAAGTACTTTCTAATGCCGCAGAAGAAGACATACCTGCACCAAGCGGTACATTACCGGCAAAAGCAGTATCGAAACCTTTCACTTCCACACCGCGTTTAATCATTTCGCGACAAACACCGAATATATATCTTGCCCAACTTGCTTTCGGAGCATCTTCTTCTTTCAAACCGAATTCCACATAATCTTTCAAATCGATGGAATACGCACGAACTTTGTCTGTGCCGTTGGGTTTAATTTCGGCAATCATACCTTTATCTATTGCTGCAGGGAAAACGAAACCTCCGTTGTAATCCGTATGCTCACCTATAAGATTGATACGACCCGGAGATGCGTATACATAACCGGTTTCTCCAGTAAAGTGCTTGATAAAGCGACTTCTTACGAATTCAATGTCCATGATATTTATTATTTAAGCATTAAAAAACGAACCCTGCTCGCCTTGGCAAGCAGGGTATATATCCTTAATTATACGGGAATGTTCTTGTTCACGTTCTTGCAACCAATCAATGCGTAATAAAGCAAGTACAGCAAACCTGCCACAATCACCCAATAGCTTACAAGATAACCGACACCACCATCTACAGTATCTACGATGAAGTTTTGCAAAAGAGGCAATATACCGCCACCGCACACCATCACCATGAAGATACCCGAAGCTTTCTCCGTATATTTACCTAAGCCTTCCACTGCAAGATTGAAGATACCTCCCCACATCACAGAAGTACAAAGTCCCACCAAAACAAGCAATGCAGCATTGATAGGCACATTCACCATTCCGAACAAACCGTCGGGACTGTTCTTGAATACAAGCAGACTTACCATAGTATCCGTTGGAGCGAACATGGCAGCCAAAGTTAAAATCAAACCAAATGCAGATGCCACGACAAGCATACCTTTTGCAGAGAACTTACTCGCAAAAGCAGCTCCCAACAAACGACCTATCAGCATCAGGAACCAATAAGTAGCTGCCACCGAACCGGCAATAGCAGTTGCACCCACATTGCCTTCCAAACCTAAAACGTTCAGTTCGGCATTTTGCAACCATTTCTGCAAAACATTGGGCACACCCACTTCGATACCTACATACACGAACACGCCTATCGCACCCAATAAGAAGTGACGAAATGCCAACGGACTGTGTTCAAACTTTTGTACGGCAGCTTGGGCGTTGGTCTGTTTCTCCGGAATTTTGGTAAAAAGAATTACCACGAAAGCAAAAGCGAAAATCGCTAATGCCGCGTACATCAACGGGAACACCTGACTGATTTGCGCTTTGGCGATTTCCGGTATCAGAATACCGGTAAGAATAATAACCACAGTACCGCAAAGCGAATTGAACGAACCTCCGAATTGTATCAACTGATTGCCGCGATTGCCACCGCCACCAAGCGAGTTCAACATGGGGTTAACCACCGTATTGAGCAAACACATGGAAAAACCTGCTATGAAAGCGCCCAACAAATAAACGGCAAAACTACCCATCGTACCCGAAAGCGTCTGAATAGCCACACCGATAAAGCCGACAGCGATAGCCATCAAAGCCGTTTTCTTATAACCGTTCTTTTGCAACAAATTGCCAGCAGGATAACCCATCACCGCATAGGCAATAAAGTTGGCAAATACACCGAGTGTACCCATCCAGTTGGGAACCCCGAATTGATACTTCAATACGTCGCCCATAGGAGATGCCAAGTTTGTAACAAACGAAATCATCCCGAAGAGGAAAATCATTGCCACAATGGCAATGATATTGCCCTGAGCTTTTTGTTGAGTTTGAGTTGTCATGTTTTTGATAATGTTTTTTGTTAATAATGTATTTGTTGTTCGTTTTATTCCACTACACCAAACTTGTAAATGGTTTCCTGACGATATACTTCGCCGGGTACAAGTACAGCCGAAGGGAAGTGCCCCTTGTTCGGAGTGTCGGGAAAGTGTTGTGCTTCAAAACAGATGGCACTGCGCTTGGGGAAAGTCGCTCCTTTGTATCCGGCAAAACCGCTATGCCAATTGGCTGTATAGATTTGCAAACCCGGTTCCGTCGTATAAACCTCGAGTGTTCGTCCGCTTTCGGGTTCCACGCATCGCGCACCGAAAGTAAGCGTTCCGGTTTCGGTTTTGTTCAATATATAATTATGGTCGTAACCTGCTCCGAATTTCAACTGCTCGTAGTCGTCATCTATTCTGCTGCCGATGGCATGCGGAGTACGAAAATCCATAGGTGTACCCTCTACTTTGGCTATCTCTCCCGTAGTGATAGATACTTCGTCTATGGGTGTAAAGTGGTCAGCATTGATGGTCAGGATTTGATTGTCGATGGCAGCCGTAGGAGTTGCCAAGCCCGACAAACTGAAGAAAGCATGATGCGTCAGGTTCACGATGGTCTTCTTGTCCGTCGTAGCCGTGTAGTTTATTTTCAGAGCATTGTCTTCCGTCAAGGTGTACACAACGGTGATATCCAAATTACCCGGAAAACCTTCTTCCATATCGCAAGACAGATAGTGCAGAGTCAAGCTGTTTGCCGAAGTTTGTTCCGCATCCCAAACACGCGCATGAAAACCGGTAGGACCACCGTGTAAAGAATTCGGACCGTTGTTGACAGTCAAATCATACGTTTTCCCATCCAGCGTAAATTGTCCTTTGGCTATACGGTTGCCGTAACGCCCTATCAAAGTACTGAGAAAAGGTTCCGGGCTGTCGATGACTTTCTCTATCGTGTCATGTCCCTGCACCACATTGGCAAAATGTCCATGCTTATCCGGCACCATGACGCTCAACAAAGCTCCGCCATAGTTTGTCGCAGCCACTTCCATTTTGCCATTTGTCAGAATAAATAAGTCGGTTTGTTTTTCGCCTACTCGAATTTGAAAATCTTCTCGCTTCAATCGAGACAGATTATCCTCTTTATAATATAGGTTGTGCATGATTAATTATCAATTTATCTATATGTTTAGCCATGCAAATAAAAAGATTTTATTTAATATCCCCAAATAATTAAAGGAGAGAAGTAAGCATACAGACCACAAGCAGACCGATAACGAAAATAGAAATCCGTGTATATCCAAACTCCCTTTCTCCCGTGTGTTTCGCTTGCGCAAAACCACGTTGCGTAAGCTTATTTGACAAAGTTCCTTTCTACTCCTTATTATATATAGAAAAAAGAGTATTCTCCTCGTATCTTGTCAACTCAAAACCTCGTTCCTGATATAAGCTGTTTCTGCATAAATATACACTTCCTCTTGCAACTCGTCGACTCATAAACTCGTCGCTTCAAATTGGCAACGTGTTG
>JBGXXU010000087.1:0-16874 GCA_041814865.1 Phocaeicola sp.
ATCGCGATAGCAACATGATGCTATCGACTTGACAACATGTTGTTATCAAATCAGCAATATATAGTTTGTTTGAAGAGACGAGTTTTTGAGTTGACGAGGTACGAGGAGAACACTCTTTTCTCCTATATATATAAGGAATAGAATTGTACTCTCGCAAGAGGTCTTCGATTCTCAAAATTCTCTACATTTTTCCGCGTTGCAATCTCTTTACCGTATCTCTGTCAAAAACCTTTTACACTTACTTTTTGACGAGTAAAACCGATTGTTCGAAACCTCTTTTTTACTTTTTTGTTTCGTATATTCTCCAAAAGTCGTACTTTAGCATGATTTTTCTTGAACAAAAGAAGATGTCTAATTATTATATTAAGGTATAAATGCAAGAGCAAGACAGAATTATAAAAATCAACATCGAGGAAGAAATGAAGTCGTCTTACATCGACTACTCGATGTCGGTTATCGTGGCACGTGCACTCCCCGAAGTACGGGACGGTTTGAAGCCGGTACACCGTCGTATATTATATGGAATGATGGAGTTGGGAAACACCTCGGACAAACCTCACAAGAAATCTGCGAGAATTGTCGGTGACGTAATGGGTAAGTATCACCCACACGGCGACTCTGCGCTATATGGTGCACTGGTACGTATGGCACAAGACTGGGCGATGCGTTATACCCTCGTAGACGGACACGGAAACTTCGGTTCCATAGATGGAGACAGTCCTGCCGCTATGCGTTATACCGAAGCACGTCTCAAGAAAATCGGAGAAGATATGATGCAAGACCTGTATAAGGACACTGTGGACTTCCAAAACAACTTCGACGATACATTGCAAGAACCAACCGTAATGCCCACTCGCATTCCGAACCTTTTGGTCAACGGAGCATCGGGTATTGCAGTCGGTATGGCAACCAATATGCCCACACACAATCTCTCGGAAGTTGTCGATGCTTGCATCGCTTATGTAGACAATTCCGACATAGATGTGGAAGGTTTGATGCAATACATCAAAGCTCCCGATTTCCCCACAGGCGGATATATATATGGTGTAGCAGGCGTAAGAGATGCTTACGAAACAGGACGAGGCAGAGTGGTGATGCGCGCAAAAACAGAAATCGAACCGCACAACTCACACGACAAAATCATCGTAAAAGAAATACCTTACAATGTGAACAAACGCGAGTTGATAGAACACATCGCCACGTTGGTAAACGAAAAACGCATCGAAGGTATCTCCAATGTAAACGATGAATCCGACCGCGAAGGTATGCGCGTTGTAATAGACCTGAAGCGCGATGCCAACGCCAACGTAGTACTCAACAAGCTGTTCAAGATGACAGCCATGCAAAGCTCTTTCAGTGTGAACAACATCGCTTTGGTAAACGGAAGACCCAAATTGCTCAACTTGAAAGCATTGATAGAGCAATTCGTGTTGCATAGACACGATGTGGTGATACGTCGTACACAGTTCGACTTGCAAAAAGCCAAAGAACGTGCACATATATTGGAAGGTCTCATCATAGCTTCCGACAATATAGACGAAGTAATCCGTATCATCCGTGCGGCACAAACCCCCAACATAGCTATCGAAAACTTGATGGCTCGTTTCAATTTGACGGAAATACAGGCACGTGCCATCGTGGAAATGCGTTTGCGTCAGCTTACCGGTTTAATGCAAGACCAGTTGCGAGCGGAATTCAAAGAAGTAATGAAGCAAATTGCTTATTTGGAAGAAGTACTGTCTTCCGAAGAACTGCGTAAAACCGTTATCAAAGACGAACTTCTCGAAGTTAAAAACAAATACGGCGATGCAAGACGTTCGGAAATCATCTACTCATCGGAAGAATTCAATCCCGAAGACTTCTATGCCGATGACGAAATGATTATCACCATCTCTCACTTGGGTTATATCAAACGCACTCCCTTGACAGAGTTCCGCGCACAAAACAGAGGCGGTGTAGGCTCGAAAGGTAGTGAAACCAGAGATGAAGACTTCATCGAACACATATATTCCGCAACCATGCACAACACGATGCTTTTCTTCACACAGAAAGGACGTTGTTACTGGTTGAAAGTGTACGAAATCCCCGAAGGTAACAAAACATCCAAAGGTCGTGCCATCCAGAACTTATTGAATATAGAATCGGACGATGCAGTCACAGCATTCCTGAAAGCCAAGACATTGACAGACCAACAATACATCAACAACCACTTCGTGGTATTCTGTACGAAGAACGGTGTTGTCAAGAAGACGCGTTTGGAACAATACTCTCGTCCACGTCAAAACGGCGTGAACGCCATCACCATCAGAGAAGACGACAAAGTGATAGAAGTATTGCTGACAACCGGTACAAACGAACTCATCATAGCCAACAAAAACGGTCGTGCCATCCACTTCAACGAAGCTGTGGTAAGAGAGATGGGACGTACGGCAACAGGTGTTCGCGGTATCACACTCGACGACGATGGAAAAGACGAAGTAATCGGAATGATTCGTGTAGCCAATCCGCTGGAGCAAACCATCATGGTTGTCTCCGAAAACGGTTACGGCAAACGTTCGGATATTGAAGACTATCGTAAAACAAACAGAGGAGGTAAAGGTGTGAAAACACTCAACATCACGGAGAAAACTGGCGACTTGGTTGCCATCAAGACCGTGACAGACGAAAACGATTTGATGATAATCAACAAATCCGGTATCACCATACGCCTGAAAGTGGCAGATGTACGTATCATGGGACGTGCTACACAGGGTGTACGACTCATAGATTTGGAGAAACGAAACGACAGTATCGGTTCTGTCTGCAAAGTTTCTTCCGAACCGGAAGCAGAAAACGAGGAAAATACTACGACTTCCGAAAATGTTTCTCTTGACGAACAAGTCGGTACAGACATTTCCGAAATAACCGAGAACAACGAATAACCCTCAATAAAACGATTTTATAAACACTTAATTGAACAAACTTATGAAAAAGCAGTTTTTAACCGCATTATTGTTGCTTGCAGGTCTTGCAACCAATGCACAGGTAGCTGTCGTAAAAGAAGCTAAGTCTGCCAAAAGCAATCCGGAAAAAGCCGCTCAAATACTTTTGCCGGCTTTGTCTGACCCAACAACAGCATCCGACCCCCAAACTTGGAAACTTGCAGGCGATTTCCAAAAAGCAATCTATGATGCCGAAAACATGAAACTGTATATACCCGCAGGAGGAAATGCAGACACTACAAAACTTTACAACAGTTTGGCTAAGCTGTTCGAATATTATCAGAAATGCGATGAAGTAGAGCAGGCATTGGTGGCAAACGGTACTTTGAAGAAAGCAAAACTTAGAAAGGGCTTGGCTTCCGAATTGGCAAAAGTTCGTCCGAACTTGACCAACGCAGGTTCAGATGCCTTCAATGCAGGTAAATACGAAGATGCTTTGCATTTCTTCAGTTTGTTTGTAGACGCAGCAGAACAACCGTTGTTCGAGAAAGAAGAAGCTGTCAAGAATGATACTTTGACTCCCTTGATTGCCAATTACGCAGCACTCGCTGCCGTACAAAGCAAAAACGAACCGGCAACTCTGAAGTATGCAAAAATCGGCAAATCACACAAAGAAGAAGGTTATCGCGGTTTGATGTGCCTGGCTGAAGTATATGGTAAAGGAGAACAAAAGGACTCCACATTGTGGTTGGCAACAATCAAAGAAGGTGTGGAAAGATTTCCAAAACAAGAATACTTCATCGGCAACTTGATGGATTTCTATATCCAAAAAGGTAAAATAGATGAAGGCTTGACACAAATCAACGAAGTTTTGGCAACTAATCCTTCTCCTTATTTTATGTATGTGAAAGCTGTATTGGAATATGAAAAGAAAGATTACGACGCAGCAAGAGCTACTTTCACCAAAATCATAGAAGCCGGAGGAGACTTCGTAGGTGAATCATATGCAAAAATCGGTGACTCTTATTTCTTTGTCGCACAAGAGTTGGTAGAACAAAACTCTTCTCTTCCGATGGACAACCCGAAATTCGCAGAAAACGAAAAGCAAATAAAGGCACTCTACGAAAAAGCTCTTCCTTATTATGAAAAGACCAAAGAATTGAAACCCGATAACAAACAATTGTGGGGTCAATTCCTTTTGAACATCTATTGGAAATTGGATAAACAAAAGTACGAAGCACTGGAAAAAGAATTAGGTTACTAATTAGAAAGAAGGCTACACATAAAAAGGTACGCAAAGAAAAATCTTTGCGTACCTTTTTTCTTTCAAACAAATCTTCTTATTGGAGAACTTTGTACGACATTATTTCTTGTCAAACTCTACTATTAAAAGGTCCGCCATTTTACAAAATACCAGATACTCATTTGTAGAAGAAACAAAGTATAGCATTCTTTGCTTCGTTTGTAGCAGAACTTATATTATCTCATTTCTGCATTGTTACAAAACTGTTAATAAACTCCCGTGTATTCATTTAAGAGGTGGAGATTATGTTGTATTTCTTGAAATAGGCTTAATTTTGCAACAGAACAAATTCAGGTTATTATAAGTTTAACAATACTAACTATCAATTATCACAGTATGGGGAATCCAGCTAAAATGTTGATGACTGTCATTTCAGCCTCAATGGCAATGACCATCAGCGCACAAGTCACAACTTCATCTATGAACGGGAAAGTCATAGATGAAAACAAAGAAGCTGTCATTGGAGCTACCGTAACAGCTGTTCACCTCCCTTCGGGAACACTCTATGGTGCCATAACCAATCTGGACGGACGCTATACAATGCAAGGTATGCGTACCGGTGGACCTTACAAAGTAGAGATAAGCTACATCGGCTATAAGACAGTATCTTATACAGACGTCTACTTGGAATTGGGTAATACATTGACCGCAGATGCTACACTCTTGCCTTCCGAAGAAATGCTCGGCGAAGTAATGGTCGTAGCAGAAGCAAAAAACAAATTAGGAGCTGCAGGAGGAAACTTCTCTAACAAAAAAATCCAGAACAGTCCCACCATCAGTCGTAATGTATATGACATTGTCAAGAATATGCCTATGGCAATGAGTTCCAAGAATGGTGGTCTGTCTATTGCCGGTTCAAACAACCGATATAACAGTTTCCAAATAGACGGTACGGTAAGCAATGACGTATTCGGTCTTTCAGGTTCCGGAACCAATGGCGGACAAACCGGCTCTTCTCCTGTATCTATGGATGCAATACAGGAAATACAAGTAGTTGTGGCACCTTACGACGTGCGCCAAAGCGGTTTTACCGGTGGTGGTATCAATGCCATCACAAAGCAAGGTACCAACAAAATGTTCGGTTCGGCTTATACATATTATACAGACAATAATATGTATGGTAAATACAACGCATCCAAAGATGGCTATCCTGAAGAAAAACTCGAAAGAGAATCTACGAAAACATTCGGTGCTACATTGGGTGGTGCTTTCATCAAGAACAAACTCTTCTACTTTGTCAGTTTGGAAAAGAAGATGAAAGAATACCCCAGTACCATCTATCCGGGTTATAACGGGAATAAATACCTCACAACAGATATGGCTAATGAAATAGCCAATATCTACAAAGGCTACACCGGTATACAGGATTACTACACACCGGGTACTACAAATACAGAGTCTTTGAACCTGATGGCTCGTCTCGACTGGAACATCAACAAAGACCATAAATTTGCCATCCGCTACCAACACAACAATTCTTTTGACGATAAACTCGGAGTGCTTTCCACTACATATACTTTCTTGAACAGTGGACATCGCCAAAAAAACAACACACACTCTTTCGTAGCAGAATTAAATTCGCGCATGGGTGACAAATTCTACAACGAATTGCGTGCTTCCGCAACTTTCGTTCGCGATAAGAGAGAAACTCCATACCAAGGTCCTAACGTGCTTATCCGCTCCAGCGATACAAGCGGAACAAACAAAACAGCTGTAAACATTGGTACAGAGTATTCTTCAGGTGCCAATACTTTGAATCAGGATATATTCACATTCGAAGACAATCTCTCTCTATATGCCGGCAATCATACACTGACATTCGGTATGCATCATGAATTCTATCTAATGAAAAACCTGTTCATACAAGCCGTAAACGGTGCATGGACTTATCTTTCATTGGATGATTTCAAAAACGACAAACCCAGTCAGTTTACTTACAAATACACAGACCCGACGTTGACCGGCGGTAATTTGCGTTATGCTCCTACCATGAAATTCGGACAATTCGGTTTCTACGTACAAGACAAATGGGATGTATCTCCTACTCTGAACCTGACATACGGTCTTCGTTTGGATATGCCGGAATCGTTCAATAACCCGATGGTAAATGACAAGTTCAACGCATATTCGGACGCTAAAGGTTTCGGTGTATATGTGGGACAAATGCCCAAGATGCAAATGATGATTTCGCCGCGTATCGGTTTCCGCTGGCATACAAATGAAATGCGTACCACACTTTTCCGCGGTGGTGTAGGTTTGTTCACAGGTAGAGTACCTTTTGTTTGGTTGTCCAACGCATTTAACAACAACGGTATGGAAATCAAAGGAACAACCGTAAACAAAAATGTTCCCACTATGGGGCAATATGCAAAAGACCCATTGGCATATATCAATCAAAGCGGAGCAAGTGCTAAGCCCGATATCGTAACAATAGAGCGCAACTTTAAGTTCCCGCAAGTTTTGCGTGCGAATCTGGCTTGGGAACAAAGATTGCCCAACGATTTGAAGTTTACTTTGGAAGGTGTTTACTCAAAGACACTGAATAACGTTTTCTTTGAGAACCTCGCTCTGACAAGAGAAGGTACCATCCATGCTGTACCCGGCATAGCTGCATCGGTAGCTCCATATTATACCAATGAGAAAAGCGATTACTATTCTATCATCAATCTGAAGAACACAAGCAAAGGCTACTCTTATGTTCTTTCTGCATTGGTAGAAAAGAATTTTGACTTCGGTTTGGATTTGAGTGCTTCTTATACATTCAGCCGCTCAAAATCTGTAAACGACGGAACTTCTTCTGTTGCCAGCTCCAACTGGAAGTACAACTACTCGGTAGACAGCAATTCGGACAATGAAATAAGCTTCTCCAAGTTCGACATACCTCACAGAGTAATGTTGCAAGCGTCTTATACTACACCGAAGTACCTCAATGGTTTGATGCAAACAACCTTTGCCGTTATCTACAACGGCTCCAACGGAGGTCGCTATTCACTTACGTTCAATGAGGCGGCAGACTTCAACGGTGACGGACAAAAAGGAAACTCTTTGCTGTACATTCCGACAAAAGAAGAATTGCAAAAAATGAACTTCATCGACATAAAAGACAGCAAAGGAAATGTGACTACTGCGGATGAGAGCAGAGCTTTGTTCGAAAAGTGGATTGAAGGCGACAGTTATGCCAAGAACCATAGAGGACAGTACGCAGTACGCAACTCGAACCTTTCTCCGTGGGAACACAGAGTAGATTTGCACTTTGCACAAGACATATTCTGGTTAAAATCAAGAGGCAGCAAAATTCAATTGACATTAGACATCGAAAACTTTGCCAACCTGCTCAACAAGGAATGGGGAGCTATGTACGGTGGTATCTGGAACGTGTCACCCGTCACTGTACAACAAGTGAAAAGTGTAAGCGGAACGCCGACACCCGGATTTGCCTACAACTCCAAAAACCAAGTAGATAAAGCGGATATCGCTTCTCGCTGGCATGCACAAGTAGGTGTGAAAGTTACTTTCTAAGCATATTTTTCAACTATGGGAAGGAGATATTCCGAAAGGGATATCTCCTTTTTCATATACTTAGGCAGATACTCCTCGCCTATTTTTTCTAATAGCAACGAAGTCTTTCCTTGTATCTCGTCAACTCCCGAACTTAGAACTTCAAATTGATGTACGTCCGCCGATTTGATACACGTGTCACGTATCGACTTGCGCGACATATCAAAAGAAAGTCAACGCCATAATCGCATCAAAACAGCTTACAGACGGGGTGAGAAGAAGCGTATCCCTATTCCTTATTCTATAATAATAGGAGTAGAAAGAGCCACACCACAAAAACCGCCAACTTCCGCTTTGCAAAACATTCCTCCTTGTACCTTGTCAACTCATAAACTTAGAACTTCAAATTATCTACATATTGCCGATTTGATAACAACATGTTGTCAAGTCGATAGCATCATGTTGCTATCGCGATAAGAACATGTTGCTATCGCGATGACAACAGCGTCAAAGAATGTTAACAACATAATCCCATCAGGAAGGCATCGTAGAGCCGTTTTTCTTTTGCCAGGAAAGTGATTTTTCGGACTTAAAAACATTGCGTAGCGTCTATATTTTACTGCATAAACATACGTTCGATATTGCGTAAACACACCAAGTCGAAAAGGCGTTTTTACATATATACACTGAACGATTTTCCCTACACTCACGCATACGTCAAAGGTTTTGTATCGGCTACGTATGTTTTTTCGCAATAATGCGAAAGACAGATATTTATCATTTGGCTTTTTCTTATAAATTTGCACCTTGATTTTAGACAAACAGCGTCTATAAGTCAAGAATATAAGTTAAGACAACTATTATGGCTAAAAAGTTTACAGAGTATTCGCAACTAAATCTTTCGGAGATAAACAAAGAAATCCTGAAACAATGGGACGAGAACGATACGTTCGGCAAAAGTATGAGTGAGCGAGAAGGTGCGCCCTCCTACGTGTTCTACGAAGGTCCTCCTTCGGCAAACGGTATGCCGGGTATTCACCACGTAATGGCACGTACGCTCAAAGATACTTTCTGCCGTTACAAAACGATGAAAGGATTTCACGTAAAGCGCAAAGCCGGTTGGGACACACACGGACTTCCGGTGGAACTCGGCGTGGAAAAAGCATTGGGTATTACGAAAGAAGACATAGGCAAAAGCATCACCGTTGCAGAATACAACCAACACTGTCGGACAGATGTCATGAAGTTTACGAAAGAGTGGACAGACCTGACACACAAGATGGGTTATTGGGTGGACTTGAACGACCCTTATATCACTTACGACAACCGCTTCATCGAAAGTTTATGGTGGTTGCTCAAACGTCTTTACGAAAAAGGACTGTTGTACAAAGGTTACACTATACAACCCTATTCGCCTGCTGCCGGCACGGGGCTTAGTTCGCACGAGTTGAACCAACCCGGATGCTATCGCGATGTGAAAGATACGACGGTAGTCGGTCAGTTCAGAATGCTCGACCCGAAACCGGAAATGGCAGAATGGGGCACACCGTACTTCCTTGCCTGGACAACCACACCTTGGACACTTCCCTCGAACACCGCACTTTGCGTCGGTCCCAAGATAGACTACGTGGCAGTGCAAACCTACAACGGTTACACGGGAGAAAAGATAACTGTCGTGTTGGCAGAACCTCTGCTGTACACACATTTCAATAAAAAAGCAGAAGAACTCGCATTGGAAGATTACAAAGCGGGAGATAAACTGATACCATTCAAAGTCGTAGGACATTACAAGGGAACAGACCTCTTAGGAATGAAGTACGAACAACTTTTCCCTTGGGTGAAGCCCGTAGAAGTAGACGAGAAAGGCAATTGGCAGGAAGCTGCCGATAAGGCTTTCCGTGTAATACCCGGAGACTATGTAACGACCGAAGATGGTACGGGTATCGTACACATCGCTCCTACTTTTGGTGCGGACGACGCACAAGTAGCACGTGCCGCAGGCGTACCTCCCTTGTTCATGATAAGCAAAAAAGGCGAACCGCGTCCGATGGTAGACTTGACGGGAAAATACTACCTGCTCGAAGAATTGGACGATACCTTTGTGGCACAATGCGTCGATGAGTCTTACAAAGATTATCAAGGTGCTTGGGTGAAACCCGCTTACGACCCACAATTCACCGTCGACGGACAGTTCGACGAAAAAGCAGCACAAGCTGCAGAATCGCTCGACATCGTTTTGTGCATGGTAATGAAACAACAAAACCTTGCATTCAAGATAGAGAAACACGTACACAACTATCCGCACTGTTGGCGTACGGACAAACCCGTACTATACTATCCGCTGGATAGCTGGTTCATCCGTTCCACAGCTTGCAAAGAGCGTATGATAGAGTTGAACAAAACCATCAACTGGAAACCCGAATCCACAGGTACGGGACGTTTCGGCAAATGGCTCGAAAACCTGAACGATTGGAACCTCAGTCGTTCCCGTTATTGGGGAACTCCGTTGCCCATCTGGCGCAGCGAAGATGGCGAAGAGCTCTGCATCGGTTCGGTGGAAGAATTGTACAACGAAATGGAAAAAGCCGTTGCAGCAGGTTTCATGAAAGAGAACTTTATGAAAACGGCAGGCTTTACCCCCGGCAATTATGCTTTGGAGAATTATGACAAGATAGACCTGCACCGTCCTTATGTAGACGATATAGTACTCGTTTCATCATCGGGTAAACCCATGGTCAGAGAAACAGACCTTATCGACGTATGGTTCGACTCGGGTGCCATGCCTTATGCCCAACTGCACTATCCTTTCGAAAACAAAGAGATAGTAGACAACGGTACATATTATCCTGCCGATTTTATAGCAGAAGGTGTAGACCAAACACGCGGTTGGTTCTTCACACTCCATGCCATCGCTACTATGGTATTCGACAGTGTGGCATTCAAGAACGTTATCTCCAACGGCTTGGTTTTAGATAAAAATGGCAACAAGATGTCCAAGCGTTTGGGTAATGCCATCGACCCTTTCGGTGCAATAGAACAATATGGCTCCGACCCACTTCGCTGGTACATGATAACCAACTCTTCTCCTTGGGACAACTTGAAATTCGACATAGACGGAGTGGACGAAGTACGTCGTAAGTTCTTCGGTACATTGTACAATACCTATTCTTTCCTGGCACTGTATGCCAATGTGGATGGGTTCACTTATGCAGAAGAAAACATACCGATGGCAGAACGCCCGGAAATAGACCGCTGGATACTTTCTGTATTGAATACACTAATCAAAGAAGTAGAGTTATGCTTCGATGAATACGAACCTACCAAAGCCGGACGCCTCATCGCAGACTTCGTAAACGACAACTTGAGCAACTGGTATGTACGTCTGAACCGTAAACGTTTCTGGGGAAGTTCCATGTCTACCGACAAACTTTCGGCTTACCAAACACTCTACACCTGTCTTGAAACGGTAGCTCGCCTGATGGCACCGATAGCTCCTTTCTATGCAGACAAGTTGTATATGGACTTGATAACCGTAACGGGTAAGGACAATGTTTCTTCGGTTCACTTGGCTAAATTCCCCGAATCAGACGAAACCCTCATCAATAAAGAGCTTGAAGCCCGCATGAAGATGGCGCAAGATGTTACCTCCATGGTATTGGCATTGCGCAGAAAGGTAAATATCAAAGTTCGTCAACCACTGCAGTGTATCATGATACCGGTAGCAGATGAAACACAAAAAGCATATATCGAAGCCGTAAAAGAACTTATTATGAACGAAGTCAACGTAAAAGACGTGAAATTCGTAGACAGCGGTGCCGGTATATTAGTGAAACGTGTAAAATGCGACTTCAAAAAAACTCGGTCCCAAGTTCGGCAAGCAAATGAAAGCCGTAGCAGCAGCAGTGTCGGAACTCTCGCAAGAAGCTATCGCCGAATTGGAAAACAAAGGCAACTATACCTTGAATTTACCCGAAGGCGATGTTGTCATCGAATCGGCAGATGTAGATATATTCAGCGAAGACATACCCGGATGGCTTGTAGCCAATGAAGGTCGCCTGACTGTGGCACTCGATGTAACCATCACCGATGACTTACGCAAAGAAGGTATTGCCCGCGAACTGGTCAACCGTATTCAAAACATCCGTAAGAATAGCGGTTATGAAATAACGGACAAAATCACTATCGAACTGTCTCGCCACACGGCAACCGATGAAGCTGTTGCGGAATACAAAGACTACATCTGCAATCAGGTTTTGGCAGTAGAACTTTCATTGGTCGATAACGTAGTCGACGGCACAGAATTGGATTTTGAAGACTTTGTACTACTCATCAAAATCAATAAAAAGTAAATAACCCAGGTATCGCATGGACTTATTCATGCGATACCTATCTTTAATACCCTATAAAAACTTATCAATATGGCAGAGAAGACAAGATATTCAGATGCTGAACTTGAGGAATTCCGTGCGATTATCATGGAGAAATTGGAATTGGCAGAACGCGACTATGATAAAATGCGCAGTGCTATTATGAACCTTGATGGTAACGATACGGACGATACGTCTCCTACATACAAGGTTTTGGAAGAAGGTGCCAATACGCTCTCGAAAGAAGAAACCGGACGCTTGGCTATGCGCCAACTCAAGTTTATTCAAAACCTTCGTGCAGCATTGGTACGCATCGAGAACAAGACTTATGGAATTTGCAGAGAAACAGGCAAGCTGATACCGGCAGGAAGACTTCGTGCCGTACCGCATGCAACACTCAGCATCGAAGCAAAACAGAAAAGATAATCTCATCGGATAGGAAAGTGCTACACTCTCCTATCTTTTACTACTTACTTAATGAAGACGTTTTTTACACGGGGACGTATAGCCCTGCTTATTATTCTTTTGGTACTCATCATAGACCAAGCTATCAAGATTTGGGTCAAGACTTCCATGCACTTGTACGAAAGTATCCACATTACCGATTGGTTCTACATCTACTTTGTGGAAAATCCGGGAATGGCTTTTGGCATGGAATTGATGCATAAACTGCTACTAACGATTTTTCGTTTGATTGCCGTAGTAGCCATTGCTTGGTATATGCAAAGAGTCATCAATCAAGTACCTCGTGTAAAACTCGGCTTTATCGTGTGTCTTTCTCTCATATTTGCCGGTGCTGTCGGAAATATCATCGACAGTGTCTTCTATGGAGAGATATTCACGGAGAGCACAGCTCATCAAATAGCGCAACTTGTTCCTGTCGGTGAAGGTTACGACACTTGGTTGCATGGAAAGGTCGTGGACATGTTTTACTTTCCTATTATAGATACTTATTTACCAGAGTGGCTCCCGATTTGGGGAGGAGAGCATTTCATCTTCTTTAGTCCGATTTTCAATTTTGCCGATGCTGCCATCAGCTGTGGCTTGATTGCTTTATTACTCTTTTACCGCCAATACTTGGGAGGAGAAGAAAAGAAAAGAGGCAAACTGCAAAGCCTTCACACACGATGAAATACTTTTCGTCTACCATATTATTTCTTCTTTTAGTACTGACTTCCTGCGGTAAGAAAGTCCCCGACGATATACTTCCTCCGGAGAAAATGGAAGCTGTCTTATACGAACATCAATTCAGTAATGCTCTGCGAATGGAATTGCCTTACGGAACAATGGAAAATCGTAAAGCATTCTGGAGTTATATAAACAAGAAACATGGCGTAACTCAAGCCGAGTTCGACTCTTCCATGGTTTGGTACACCCGGCACAGCAGTTATCTGAACGATGTATACAAGGAAGTACAAAATCGTTTTCAGCGAGACATCCAATTACTGGAGAAACAAGAAAATGTGCTTATAGCGAAAAAGACATCCTTATCCGGAGATAGTATGGATGTTTGGCAAGACTTTACCTTACATTTATTATCGTCTTCTCCCTTGAACGACAAACTTATTTTTGCAATTCAAGCCGATACGACTTATAAACCTCTGGATAAATTCTCACTCGAAAGCCACCTCACTTTCTTCCCTTCTGTCCCAACGCAACACGCTATAGTGGCTCTTAGCATTGTGTTTACGAATGACAGCATCATCGGTATCACGAAACAAATCAAGGAAAGCGGATTTCATCAACTCACTTTGCAACCAGATTCTGCATATGAAATTCGTACGGTCAAAGGCTTTGTTTATCTACCAAAAGGGAAAAAGAAAAACTCTTTACTGCTAAACCGATTGAAACTGATGCGCTATCACAATCAAGCGCAACCTAAAGAAGAGAAAAAGGAAGAACAGAAAGCTCTCAACGATTCACTCGGTCAAGCGGCAATAGATTCCATCACGAGATAAACCTTTCTCATAGATTTTTGTCATGCGCAGGATTGCCGCACATCGCATTTATCACATTTCCAACAAGGCTATCACATGTTTGCCCTTACACGTTGTGAGTATTGACGACGAAGGAAATGTGTCTGACATAGTTTCTCTGCAAGAAGAAACTGCGCAAACGGAGTGGTTCGGTGGAATACTTTTGATTACTCCCTCCTATTCTCCTCCTCAAACGAATGAATCGTGGCAGGCATACCTTGTCCGTCTGCAAAAGAAAGTTGTAAACTCAACAAGCAAGGCATACCATATCTCCGATTTCGATTTCGAATCGGAAGAGATGACCAAACACAGTCGTATCACCAAACTCTGATACCTGCATACGTAAAAAAAAGGAGAACCCATAAAAGGTTCTCCTTTTCGCTTAAAAGTATTCGGAATTTATTCTGCTTCTCTTTCTATGTAAGCCAAAACATCTCCCTTGTTGACTACATCGCCTTGTTTAGCACAGATTTCAGTAATCTTACCGCCAAACGGTGCGAAAACTTTGTCGTGTGTATTCCAAGGAGTGGTAATGTAACAGAAGAATTCGTCTGTATCATACTTACGTCCTATTTCGGGAGCTTGTGATGTACTTACCACATCGATTTCCCAAATCACACGTCCTTTTTCTGTGGCAACGATAGGTTCTGCTTTAGCACGCTTCAGTTTGAGAACATCCTCGGGAGTAAAGCCTTGTTTCGCCATAGCTTCATCTCTCGCACGCTCAACTTCTGCATAGAAGCGTTCTTTGGCTACGCCACTCTTGTAATCTCTGTATTGGCGGTCGTGCATTGCCAATTCGAAGAGTTCTTCGTTATCTTCTCCGAAGTCCCAACCATTGTCGCGCATTTCCTTGCGATATTCATCCAAAGCATCGGGATAATATGCTTGCGGGTCTTCTGTGGTAAATTCGTAGCCTTTTTCTTTTGCCAACTCTATGATTTCGGGAGCCAATTCGCCGGGAAGTTTACCGCTCTTACCCAAAATCATGTTCCAAGTTTGTTGGTCCATCTTACTGAAGCGTGGTTCGCCCTGTGCCTTAGACAAGACATTCATCAAAGCCACGTTCTTCACATATTGGCTGAACGGTGTCACCAAAGGAGGATAGCCCAATTTCGGCCATACATATTCCACCTCGTCGAAGAGTTCTACCAAGAGGTCGTCGAGCGTAAGTTCTGCTTCGCCTTTGCTCTTCAATATCATATTGATACCGGAGTGTACACCCTTCAAGTCTGCCATCATGGAACCCATCATACCGCCGGGCAAACCACATTTCAGCAACAGAGAAGACATGTGTTTGTTGGTAGAGTCGATGAAGTAGCCCAAGAAGTCGTCGATAAACTCTTGTGTCAAGGCACGAGCTTTCATATATGCACTCATGTTGATTTCGGGTACTTTGAAACCGGCATCTTTCAACATAGCTTGTACAGAGATTACGTCCGGATGAACTTTACCCCAAGAAAGCGGTTCCATAGCCACGTCGATAATATCCGCACCGTTTTTACATACTTCCAGGATAGAAGCCATAGAAAGACCGGGACCGCTGTGACCGTGATATTGTACGATGACTTCAGGATGTTTTTCTTTGATGGATTTCACCAATCTTCCCAACATATCGGGACGACCGATACCTGCCATGTCTTTCAAACAGATTTCGGGAGCACCGGCTGCTATCAGTTCATCGGCAAGATTTGAATAGTATTCTACTGTGTGCACGGGCGAGAATGTGATACACAATGTAGCTTGCGGTATCATGCCGCCTTCCAAAGCGTACTTGATGGAAGGAATGATGTTGCGCTTGTCATTCAATCCACAGAAAATACGCGTGATGTCTACGCCTTGTGCATGCTTAACTTTATACATCAAACGACGTACGTCAGCCGGCACCGGGTTCATACGCAAAGCATTCAAGCCACGGTCCAACATGTGTGTTTGAATACCTGCTTCGTTGAAGAACTTGGTAAACGCACGAACTGCTTTATTGGGGTTTTCTCCATAAAGCAAATTCACTTGTTCGAAAGCACCACCGTTTGTTTCCACGCGTGCAAAACAGCCCATTTCAACGATTACAGGTGCAATTCTCACCAATTGGTCGAGTCTTGGTTGGTATTTGCCGGAAGACTGCCACATGTCTCGGTAAACGAGACTGAATTTAATTTCTTTGCCCATAGCCTAATACATTAGTTAGTTGTTTAAGTTATAAGGCAAAAGTATGGATTATTTTAAAGGATAACAACACAAAAAACGAAAAAAATAACCGTGAGAAAACAGTGATTTACATCCGGAACTTTACAAAAAAGTATCCCTGACAATCAAGGATACCTTTCAACGGCACGGGAAGAGAGGCTCGAACTCCCGACACCTGGTTTTGGAGACCAGTGCTCTACCAACTGAGCTATTCCCGTTTTTTTATAACGCCTGCAAAAGTAATACTCTTTTCTTACTCTGCAAGTGGCTTCCTTGTTTGAGTAATACCAAATTCTTTCTCTTTTACAACTTCCCGATATGAGACTTCTTCTCATCACGACTGTCGCAGCTATTCTATTAACGGACAGAAAATGCTCTCTCCATACGGGACGGCAATGTATAAATATACAAGAACAGCCCTATTTTCTGTATATTTATACAATATCGAGCATGTCCTTTCGCAGGAAAAACAGTCGCTACGCAATGCTTTTTCGAATCGAAAAAGCCTCGAAAAGTCGTGTTTTTGACAAAGGGGAAACACCTCTACGATGCCTTCCTGATGCGATTATGATGTTAACATTCTTTGACGCTGTTGTCATCGCGATAGCAACATGTTCTTATC
>JBGXXU010000088.1:0-6654 GCA_041814865.1 Phocaeicola sp.
ATCATGTTGCTATCGCGATAAGAACATGTTGCTATCGCGATGACAACAGCGTCAAAGAATGTTAACATCATAAACGCATCAGGAAGGCATCGTAGAGGCATTTTTCTTTCATCAAAAATGCGACTTTTCAAAGCTTTTTCGGACTAAAAAAGTGTGATGCAACGACCGATTTTCGTACGAAAACAGATATACGGACTTGCATAAATATACAAAAATGGGAGTAATTTCTGTATATTTATACATCGAAACAACATCCGATAAAGAACTGGTTTCAAGTCGTAAGCAACTCGGCATTCCGTCTACACAGACTTGCATTAACAAAATCATAACAGACTTTTACAGACAAAAGTTCCCGAATTCCGGACATTTTGAAACATTCATCCTGCGCGAGCGTATATTTTCTTATGAAATTTGTATCAAATCGAAAGTTGTTACTAAATTTGTAGCCATTATAATTCTAACGATTTTTACTTTTACTCAATTATGTTTACGAATAACGTTATGATTGTTCGCCACAAATTGTTGGCAGACCTTGTCAGACTATGGAAAGATGGTGAACTGGTAGAAAAAATAGACCGCTTGCCTATCGAATTATCTCCGCGTCGTTCAAAACATATGGGACGTTGTTGCATTCATAAAGAACGTGCCGTATGGAAATATAAAACATTCCCTCTTTTGGGCTTCGACATGAACGATGAAACAGACGAACTTACACCACTGTCGGACTATGCACGCAAGGCTTTGGAACGCAATGGAAAACTGAAAGAAAACATCCTTTGCGTCATAGACGAAGCATGTACTTCCTGCGTACAGGTGAACTACGAAGTAAGTAACCTCTGTCGCGGTTGTGTGGCACGTAGCTGTTATGTAAACTGTCCGAAAGACTCCGTTCACTTCAACAAAGACGGAAAAGCATATATAGACCACGATACTTGTATCAGCTGTGGCAAATGTCACTCAGCCTGCCCTTATCATGCCATCGTTTACATCCCCGTTCCATGTGAAGAGGCTTGTCCGGTGAAAGCCATCAAAAAAGACGAAGCTGGCATCGAACGTATCAACGAAGACAAATGTATTTATTGCGGTAAATGTGTCAATGCCTGTCCGTTCGGAGCCATTTTCGAACTTTCGCAAGTATTCGACATTCTCGAAGGCATTCGCAGAGGTGAAAAGATAGTAGCAGTCATTGCACCTGCCATTCTCGGACAATTCCAAACCACCATCGACCAAGTATACGGTGCTTTCAAGGAAATAGGTTTCTACGATGTCATCGAAGTAGCGCAGGGTGCTATGGATACCATTAGCAACGAAGCGCACGAATTGCTCGAAAAACTCGAAGAAGGACAACCCTTCATGACTACTTCTTGTTGCCCTGCCTATATCCAATTGGCAGAAAAACACATCCCCGATATCAAACCTTTTATCTCTCATACAGGCTCGCCGATGTATTATGCCGCACGTATTGCGAAGAAACAACATCCCGATGCGAAAATCGTATTCGTAGGTCCCTGTATTGCAAAACGCAAAGAAGCTCGTATGGACGAAGCGGTAGATATGGTGATGACTTTCGAAGAAGCAGCTTCCGTGTTCACCGGTTTCGGTATCGAACTCGAAAAAGCTCCTGCTTATCATCCTCCTTTCACTTCCGTTCGCGAAGCACACGGTTTCGCACAAGCGGGTGGCGTAATGCGTTCCGTACAATCTTATCTCAAACAAGACGCAGACAAGTTTACGGCATTGAATGTTTCGGATATCAACAAGAAAACCATAGCCCTGCTCCGCACTTTCGGCAAGCAAAAGAAAGCATCGCATCAGTTCATAGAAGTGATGGCTTGCGAAGGCGGTTGTATCACAGGACCGGTTACACACAACGACATCGTATCGGGCAACAGACAATTGGCAAAAGAGTTGCTCACACGAGAAGAAACTTATGCTACACTCGATTATTGATAAACTCAAGACCGATAAAACACTTAGCGATAATGAATTCCTACGCCTGCTCACGGAGTGCGACGATAACGCGTTGCAATACATCCGTGAGCTCGCACGGGAAACTGCTTTAGAACATTTCGGCAACTATATATATATACGCGGACTCATAGAGCTGACGAATTACTGTAAAAACGACTGCTATTATTGTGGCATCCGCAGAAGCAATAGAAAGGTAGAGCGCTATCGTCTTGACTTGGAACAAATCCTCTCTTGTTGCGAACAAGGCTATGCTGTCGGATTCCGCACTTTCGTCATGCAAGGCGGAGAGGACACGGCAATCAAAGATGCCGACATAGCCCGTTATGTGAAAGAAATAAAGACACATTATCCGGATTGCGCCATCACACTCTCTTTGGGCGAACGCTCGGAAGAAGTATATCGCAGTTTTTACGAAGCAGGCGCAGACCGTTACCTGTTAAGACACGAAACAGCCGACAGCGAACACTATGGTCTTTTGCATCCGGCAAAAATGTCGCTCGAACATCGTTTGAATTGCCTGCACATTCTCAAAAAAATAGGTTTTCAAACAGGAACAGGTATCATGATAGGTACGCCCGGACAAACCACGACTCACCTGCTCAAAGACATACGCTTTATCGAAGGCTTGCAACCTCAAATGATTGGCATGGGTCCCTTTTTGTCGCATTGCGATACTCCTTTTGCTCATGAGCCGAACGGTTCGCTGAAGCTCTCTCTCCTCATGCTTTCCATCTTCCGACTGATGCATCCGAAAGCTCTGATTCCATCGACTACGGCTCTTGCCACGCTCGACCCGCAAGGAAGAGAAGCCGGCATTTTATCGGGTGCCAATGTGGTCATGCCCAACTTATCACCGGTAACCGAAAGAAAGAAGTATTCTCTTTACAACAACAAGGCAGCACTTGGCGCAGAATCTGC
Organism: Phocaeicola sp.; assembly: GCA_041814865.1. GTDB lineage: Bacteria > Bacteroidota > Bacteroidia > Bacteroidales > Bacteroidaceae > Phocaeicola. The sequence goes on from JBGXXU010000088.1 coordinate 2,890, forward strand.
AGAGGGATTGGCAAAACTCGAACAACAATTACAACGTATCGGTTATCGAATATCATACGAAAGAGGGGACTTTCGTAAATAAACACCCCAGAATACTAACAACAATAACTACGAGATGAACTATAAACCAGAATCCGGCATAGCAGAAGAATTTATCCACCACGGAGAGATTCTCGAAACTCTATCATATGCAACTGCCAACAAGAATAATCACGCACTCATAGAACAAATCATTGAGAAAGCAGCACAATGCAAAGGCATCACACATCGCGAAGCCACGATATTGTTGGAGTGCGAAGACGAAGAGCTCAACAAACGCATATACAAGTTGGCAAAAGACATCAAACAAAAGTTTTATGGCAACCGCATCGTTATGTTTGCCCCTTTGTATCTTTCCAATCACTGTGTGAATGGTTGTGTATATTGTCCTTATCATGCAAAGAACAAAACTATTCCTCGTAAGAAACTGACACAAGAGGAAATCAAACAGGAAGTCATCGCACTGCAAGACATGGGACACAAACGTCTGGCACTCGAAGCTGGCGAACATCCCAAACTTGCTCCCATCGAATATATTTTGGAATCCATTCGTACCATATACAGTATCAAACATAAGAATGGTGCCATACGTCGTGTGAATGTAAACATTGCCGCTACTACCGTAGAGAATTATCGTAAACTGAAAGATGCAGGTATCGGCACTTACATTCTCTTTCAAGAAACTTATCACAAAGAAAACTACGAAACTCTCCATCCTACCGGACCAAAAAGCAATTACGCTTATCATACCGAAGCAATGGACAGAGCAATGGAAGCCGGCATCGACGATGTGGGAATAGGTGTACTTTTCGGTCTGAATACATATAAATACGATTTTGTTGGCATGCTGATGCATGCAGAACATTTGGAAACGCGTTTCGGCGTAGGACCGCATACCATCAGTGTACCTCGTATTTGTTCTGCCGACGATATAGACGCAAAAGATTTTCCCGATGCTATTTCGGACGAAATCTTTGCCAAGATAGTAGCAGTACTCCGCATAGCGGTACCTTATACAGGTATGATTGTTTCCACACGAGAATCTAAAGTTTCTCGTGAAAAAGTTCTCGAATTGGGTATATCGCAGTTGAGCGGCGGTTCGCGTACCAGTGTCGGCGGTTATGCTGTGGAAGAAGAACCGGAAGAAAGTTCCGCACAATTCGATGTCAGTGACAAACGCAGCTTAGACGAAATCGTCAACTGGTTGCTCGAATTGGGATACATACCGAGTTTCTGTACAGCTTGTTACCGCGAAGGCAGGACAGGCGACCGCTTCATGTCGCTCGTCAAATCGGGACAGATAGCCAATTGTTGTGGTCCGAATGCACTCATGACACTCAAAGAATATCTCGAAGATTATGCTTCGCCCGACACCCGCAAGAAAGGTTTGCAACTGATAGATAGAGATATTCCCATGATACCCAATGCCAAGATACGCGAACGAGCACTCAGAAACCTTGAAGAGATAGCCAACGGGAAACGAGACTTCAGGTTCTAAACGGATACACGTATGAGTTTGAACAATACACCACAAGCCAACAGATTGCACATTGCCATCTTGGGCAAATGCAACAGCGGAAAGTCTTCGCTTATCAATGCATTGACGGGACAAGACGCCGCCTTGGTATCGGATATGCCGGGTACGACGACAGACCCGGTATCGAAAGCCATGGAAGTAAGAGGAATAGGCGCTTGTCTGTTCATCGACACACCGGGATTTGACGACGAAAGCGAGTTGGGCGAGATACGTATGGAGAGAACTCGCAAAGCATTGGAGCGAGCAGACATTGCCATACTGCTATTCGGTGGGAGCAATCCTGATGCAACAACACCCGACGATGACGAAATACATTGGTATCAACAATTAAAAGAACGAAAGATACCAGTCCTATTTGTTATCAATAAAACAGATATACGCCCGGACACGACAGCACTCTCCCAAAGCATAACGCGTCTCTGCGGTACTGCTCCTCTATTGGTCAGTGCCAAACAAAGCGAAGGTATGGACGCCATACGAACTGCTTTGTTGGAGAAGTTGCCCGAAGACTTCGGACAACAATCTATTACGGGCAAGTTGGCAGGAGAAGGCGATTTGGTGCTTTTGGTGATGCCACAAGATATACAAGCTCCTAAAGGACGATTGATATTGCCGCAAGTACAAACCATGCGCGAATTGCTCGATAAAAAATGTCTTGTGATGAGTTGTACAACCGACAAACTTTCCGAAACGCTTGCCGCACTGGCACGTGCACCAAAGCTTATCATCACGGATTCGCAAGTATTCCGTACGGTTTACGACTTGAAACCCGAAGAAAGTCAATTGACTTCGTTCTCTATTCTCTTTGCCGGTTACAAAGGAGACATCCGCTACTATGTAGAAAGCGCAGCTGCTATCGAATCGCTCACACCTCAGTCCAAAGTTTTAATAGCCGAAGCCTGCACACATGCACCGGAAACAGAAGATATAGGGCGAGTAAAAATACCGGCTTTATTGCGTAAGCGTATCGGCGAGACATTGCAAATAGACATCGCAAGCGGAACGGATTTTCCCGAACACTTGGAAGAGTACGACCTCATCATCCATTGCGGAGGATGTATGTTCAATCGCAAGTACGTACTCAACCGCATAGAGAAAGCCAAATACAGAAAAATCCCGATGACCAACTACGGAGTAGCCATAGCATTTCTTTCGGGTATTCTCCCATACATTACAATAGAAAAGTGAATTCATAAGATTTGATGCCTTGTTCATGATGGACAAGGCATCGTTGTATAATCATACAGAGACTACTCCCATTTCTGTGTATCGTGCAACTTCGTTTGTCGTTTCTTTGATGAAAGAAAAACGTGTCTACAATGCCTTCTTGATGCGATTATGATGTTAACATTCTTTGACGCTGTTGTCATCGCGATAGCAACATGTTCTTATCGCGATAGCAACATGATGCTATCGACTTGACAACATGTTGTTATCAAATCAGCAATATATAGTCAAGTTGAAGTTCGAAGTTGATGAGTTGACGAGGTACAAGAAAGACACATATATTCGCGCAGACAACCCGGCGCAATATCAACGTCTTTCTCTATGATATCGTATCGGCACGCGAGGGATGGATATTTTTGTACCTTTGCCACCGATATTCTATTACATTCATGGAACAAATTAAAGCCACCGAGCTTGGTAACAAACCCATAGGCTCGCTTCTGCTGCATTACGCCATTCCTGCCATTATAGCCATGACGGCGGCTTCGTTATACAATATAGTAGACAGTATTTTCATCGGACACGGCGTAGGACCTTTGGCGATTTCGGGTTTGGCTGTCACTTTTCCGCTTATGAACCTGACTGCGGCTTTCGGTACGCTGATAGGTGTAGGTGCAGCCACGTTTATTTCTGTCAAACTGGGCGAACGGGATTACAATACTTCGCAACACATATTGGGCAATGTAGTAGTGCTCAGCATCATCATCGGTATCGTATTGAGTATCGCCGCTCTTCTGTTTCTCAATCCCATATTATTGTTTTTCGGAGCAAGCGAAAACACATTGCCGTATGCACGCGACTATATGCTCATCATTTTAGCCGGCAATACCATCTCCTATCTCTATTTCGGATTGAATGCTTTGTTGCGCTCCATAGGGCATCCGCGCAGAGCCATGATGACCACTATATTTACCGTCGTACTGAATACGTTGCTCGACCCGCTTTTCATCTATGTTTTCGAT
>JBGXXU010000089.1:0-4203 GCA_041814865.1 Phocaeicola sp.
GATATCTTCGCTTTTCACCGGTTTGAAAGTTCCTGCTCCCACGTGCAAAGTCACTTCGCCAAGCTCCACTCCTTTCCGTTCGAGTGTGGAAAGAACATTGTCCGTGAAGTGCAGTCCTGCCGTAGGTGCTGCCACAGAACCCTCTATTTTGGAATACACTGTTTGATAAGTCGCCTTGTCGCTTTCTTCCGTATCACGATTGAGATAAGGAGGAATAGGTAGTTCGCCGAATGCTTCCAATATCTCTCCGAATGTGACGGTTTCATCCTGCCATGCAAAGCGTACACGGTGTGCTGTTCCCTGCATTTCCAAATGCTCGGCAGTCAATAGCACATGCTTGTCATTGATTTTGATTCCGGCTTGCAACACACCCTCTTTCCACTTCTTCAGGTTGCCTATCATACACAACCATTCCACAGATTTGTGTTGTGCAAAGTTTTGTGTGTAATCGTGCGGAGCATACGGTTCCAAACAAAAGATTTCGATAAGCGCACCCGTATTTTTACGGAAATGCAAACGCGCCTGAATGACTTTCGTGTTGTTGAAAACCATAAGCTCTCCCTCTTCTACGTATTCAGGTAGCTGTGTGAAACGCTCTTCGCTTATTTCTCCATGTTTATATACCAGCAATTTGGAAGTATCTCGTACAGACAAAGGATATTTGGCAATACGTTCATCGGGTAAAAAGTAATGGTAGTCCTCAATTTTTATATGCTTGGTTTCTGTCATCGTCCTGCTGAATTTTAGCGCAAAAGTATCTAATTTTGCCCTAAACGTAAGATAATAAGATGAAAATAGGAGATAAAGTACGCTTTCTAAGCGAAGTGGGTGGCGGTATCGTCAAAGGTTTTCAAGGTAAAGACATTGCATTGGTAGAAGACGAGAGCGGTTTCGAAATTCCGATGCTCATACGCGAATGCGTCGTGATACAGACAGACCAATACAATCGTCCCACAACGGAAAAACTTACAACGACAGAAGAAGAAAAAGAAATAGAGAAAGAAATCACTTATCGCCTTCCCGAAATAAAGGGCAACAATGTACTCAATGTTTACCTGGCTTTCGTACCGGAAGACAGCAGACGCATGAGCACCACAGACTACGACACCTATATCGTGAATGATAGCAACTATTTCCTGGATTATACTTATCTGTCGCGCACCGAAACGGGGTGGATTTTGCGGTCGAAAGGCAACATCAAACCGAACATGAAAGAACACATCGAGACTTTCGGCAAAACGAATTTGAACGAGATAGAACGTCTTTGCATACAATGCATCGCTTACAAAGACGACCGAACATTCACACTGAAAGCACCCGTACATACGGAATTGCACATAGACACAACCAAGTTCTACAAACTACACTCCTTCACCGAAAACGATTTCTTCGATGAAACAGCACTTCTGTACACACTCATCGAAAACGACGAGAAAGTACAAGACATACCTATCGATACAACTGCCCTGCAAGAAGCATTAAAAAGCAAGTCTACGCATTCAGCCTCCGCACCTAAAACCGTCGCAAAAAAACAAAAAGAAGAAATAGTTGAAGTAGACTTGCATATACACGCTTTGCTGGACGATACCACAGGAATGAGCAACAGCGACATGCTGGCATACCAACTGAAAACCTTACACGAAACCATCGCTGAATACAAACACAAGCGAGGACAAAAGATAGTATTCATACACGGCAAAGGGGATGGCGTATTGCGCAAGGCTATACTCGAAGAATTCAAACGCAAATACAACCGGATGCAGTGGCAAGACGCTTCGTTCAAAGAATACGGCTTCGGTGCCACGATGCTGACCATTCGTTGACGGTCAGCAGGTTTCTTCCGATTCCGTTTTGATACGCTCAATCAGCGACAACACATCATCACGCATTTTTTGATACAACGGCGAAGTCTTGTAATTGGAATTACGATGTACGAGCGCATCCACATCTTCCTGACTTCGTGTATAGCCGGCAAGTTCGTTGTACATCTGCTGATGGTGTTTGGCGTATCTGCGGATATTCTGTTCCATCTCCCGACGCAATATCGCACACAAAGGATACAACATACGCATCACCACATGGTCGTGAATATGATGCCCTTGCACGAACATGTAAGTATTTTCCGGTTCCACACCCAACTGTAAGAGTTCTTCCCGCAGTTTCTCCACCTTTTCCACATCCGACGAATAACGCACGGAAAGTTCTCGCAACTTCTTGCGTATCTTTTTCTCCATTCTGAGCAAACCTTCTTCCGGATTTTTAGGGTCGAACTTGGGAACACGTGCAAAAGCACAAAAGTCGAGCAAAGAAAACTCCGAATAAATACCCGTACGATACATCCATACCGACCAAACAAAAAGTGGATGGATTATACGCGAGTAAGCAGCCATATAATCTACGAAATCGAAGATTCTGCGGTCGTTCAATGTGGCTGCCACGCAAATATCGTGCAGGCTTTCCGCATAACAAAGATAATTCTCGATGGAGTAAGCGTAAGTCTGCAATACATAGGGACAACGCTTCATATACCGGGAAGTACTGGTGGTGTCCTGAAGCAGATAGTCGTAATCGCTATCCACACAGGCTATCATGCTTTTTCCCAGTCTGCTACCCAACTGATTCATCAGCACGGACTTCTTCCCTTTCATCAAAGAGGTACGAGAAGGCAACAATACTTCGAAATAAAGTTCATCGTCTTCGAACTCGGAAAACAGCGTACGCCAAAAGGATACATCGTCGTAGCTTTCCACATAAGCCAAAATGCGTTTGCGTGTTTTTCGGGGCTTCAGTCTGTGTGCAGCCGACAGATAATCCGAAGAAAGGTTTTCCGTCAATCTTTTTCCCATATCAAGGTACGTATATATCGCTGACTTCCGTCACCATATCCAACCAGCCGTCCATAATCACCGCAGGCGAATGCGTAGTCAGAATGATTTGCACATGCGGGTTCAGGCGATGAATGGTAGAAATGAGACGTTGTTGCCATTCCACATGCAAGGAAACCTCGGGCTCGTCCATCAGGAAAGCACAATGATTGCCATCCTGCACCAACACGGTGAGTAAAATCACCAGGATTTGTTTCTCGCCCGAAGAAAGTTGATAAGGTGTCAAGATGTCACCATCCTGCACGAAGGCTATTTCGTTGTTGTCGCGCAGTATTCGTTTTTCCGTATCTCTGAAGAAGTCGTCTATCAAATCCTGAAACAAAATCTTGGCTTGAGAGATTTCCGCAGCTTTGTTTTTATCTTCGGGATTTCCGGAGGTAAGCAACGTTATCATACGATTGCCCATATTGACCTGATAATCCAGATAACGACGTTGCAAACGATATATTTGCCAGTCCAGTTCCGTCTTGACATGCACATTGCCTATCTTTTCCACCAAATCGGCGCGAAGCAACGGACGGTCAAAACTCCGTACCACGTCAAAACGAATTTCCGTAGCATCTTCCGGCTCAAAGGTCACAATCATATTGGGGTCCGACTGTACCGACAACAGATGGCTTTGTGTCTCGAGATGTGCAATGATACGATTGATTATCGTGCTTTTACCGATACCGTTCACACCGCTCAAGATGTTCACATCGGGGTGCAAATCCCACACCACGTGTTTACGTCCCCATAGATTTTTTATTTCTATTCGTTTTATGTAATCGGCTTTCTTTTTCATATCGGTATCCTCATTATATAGACAAAGTTAGAAGAAGTACTTGATATTCAAACATGAGAGCGATGCTTTTTTCAGAGCGTTACCGTGTCGTTTCGTTCCGAAGGAGTTTTGTCTTCTGCTGCGGATATTCGGATTGCCCTCCTTCGAGCGATGCAAATACACTAAATTTTCGCAGGAAAATCCACCAAACAGAACAAATTGCGTCGCGATACGACAATGTATAAATATACAGAAACACATGCTTTTTCCGTATATTTATGCAATGTCAGATGTATATTTTTGTGCCACAAACACTCGCTACGCAATGTTTTTTCGGTTCGAAACAGCCTCGAAAAGTCATGTTCTCAAAGAAAGAAAAACGCCTTCACAATACCTTCTCGGCGCGATTATAACGTTAACATTCTTTGACGCTGTTGTCATCGCGATAGCAACATGTTCTTATCGCGATAGCAACATGATGCTATCAACTTGCGTACATGTTGTTATCAAATTGGCAACGTGTTGCCAATTTGAAGTTCGAAGTTCGGGAGTTGA
>JBGXXU010000090.1:0-16321 GCA_041814865.1 Phocaeicola sp.
AATACGTTGCGCAAATCGATTTGATAACAACAAGTTGTCAAGTCGATAGGATCATGTTGCTATCGCGATAAGAACATGTTGCTATCGCGATGACAACAGCGTCAAAGAATGTTAACATCATAATCGCATCGAGAAGGTATCGCAGAGGCGTTTTCGATGTATCAAAAACAAGTATTCTTTGTAGTATTCCCGACTGTGCGGAGAATGAATTTCCGCTTCAGACAGATTTATCGACAAAGCATAAAAAAACGTCCCGTGTATCGGTAGTCGAAGACACAGGACGCTGTTGCACAATCAATGTTATTTACTGTCTCTCTTTTTGTATATCATTATTCGCTTGGAGATTTTCCCCTTTTTCAACGTATCGAGCTGGGAAAACTTGTACATCTTGCCTTTCATCAGTGTGTCTAACTTGGACAAATTGTACTCGATACCCTCCCATTGGTCTAAGTCGTAGATTTTTATGCGCAGACTATCGCCTTTTATGTGTAGACTATCAGCATCGAAGATGGTCCAATTCGCTATTCTGAGATTTCCCGACAATCGATTCATCACGTTTCTGTCCATCTCGTACACACGCTTGATTTGTTTCGGCGTTAAGAACTTGCGATATACATCGTAATATTTTCGTTTGATGTCCAGTCTCTTCTGACTTTGGTCGAAAGCATCTTTGATAGACTTTTCGGCTTCGGCATCCGTCATTTTATACGATTTGTTGCCTTTACCGTCTTTCGGCACCACCGCCCACAGCTCTTTCTGATATTCACAGAATACCTTGACAAACTTTTCGGTAGTGGCATCGTCCAATGCCAATCTATTAGCAATGTGTTTGGCTTGTACGGCAGCCCATTGCTCTCGTCTGAAGCGTTGTACTTCTTTTTTCTTTTGGGCATAAACATTCCCACATACGGCGACGATGGTCATCGCCAACAGAATTTTTCCAATTATACGTTTCATCATGTCTTTCTTTTATTCGTTTATAAAAATATCATCTTGATAAACAGCAGCCACAGCCATTTGGTCTTCTGCGCTGAGCTTGCCGAAGGCTTGTTCTATATCCTCCACTTCTACCCTCTCGTTGTCGAATACGCTTTGCCGAAGGACGAAGAACAGTGCCATCACAGCGGCTACGGCTATCATGCCTTTCACTGCCATGCGTATATACGATGATGAACGAGGTTTCTTTTTAGCGACGGCATCGTTTGTTATTTCCTTCAGGATATTTTCTTCCATTTCGGAGAAGAAACCATCGGGAACGGTGTACGGCATTCGCTTTCCTATCTTATCAAAATCAAATTCTTTCTTCATATCCTTCAATCGTGAGTGTTCATATATTTTATGATTTTATTCTTGGCGATATGGTAATTAGCCTTGACATTCACTGCTGTCGATTCGGTGATTTCGGCTATTTCCTCATATCCCAATTCGTCGTAATAGCGCAGATTGAAAACCACTTGTTGCTTGGGCGGCAGGGATAAAATGGCTTTTTGCAATTTCACGCTTTCCAAGTCTGTGTAATCCACATATTCGTCTGCCATGATGCCGACCGCATTTATCTCCGAACAGTCTAAGGAAAATCTTTCTTCCTTATGACGACTCAACAGTCGCAAAGCCTCGTTCGTGGCTATTCGATATACCCAAGCCGTGAAAGTCTGCTCGTCTTTGCATTGCGAAAAAGAACGAAATATACGTACGAAGACTTCCTGCGTCACATCCTGTGCATCGTCGTGCGAAACGACAAGCCGACGGATATGCCAATACAACGGCTCCTTGTATTTAGCCATCAACAGACGAAAACCTGTTTCTGCCTGCTCTCTCATAGCCAGTATTATATCGCTGTCGCTGATAGCCATTCGCGTGGTTTCTCCATCTTTCTCGTTCGAGATATAGAAGCTGTTGCACAAAGATGCCTATCGGCTTTTCTTCGTGCAGGGTAAAACATTGCAATCGATTTCAGCCGTCGGGCTTTTCTTAAAGCATTTTCTTTTGTCCATAAAGTTAGGTTTTAATGTGATACCATTCGTTTTTATTGTTGCGCATGTACTCCTTTCGGACGAACGTTCTACACCAAAGACCCTTCGACATCGTAAAAGTAAAATCACGACTTCTTCTTTTTTCGATGTCCGAGCAGAAAAACACCCACTCACATCCTGTAAAACAATATCGGTCCGGCATGCAGTGTTTACGCAAAAACAAGGCTGCGCACGAAAAATACGATAACGCACGCACGTATCGTGACGGTTATATATCGGTAACAATGATTGACCCCATCCGGAAGACCTACCTGACAGGATGAAAAAAAGTGTGCGACCGCACGAAAAAATGCCGTCTATATAAAGACGCATTGACTGTTTCTACACAAAAGATACACTCCCCCCCTTGTATCTCGTCGACTCATAAACTCACGCATCAAAGAATGTGAACGTGAAAATTACATCGAGAAGCTATTTTTTGAGGCTTATCAAGAAGACAGTAAGAAGATGAAAAGAAACACTTGACTTGTGTACAAAAAAAGAAATCCTGATGAAAGTCATTCATCAGGATTTCTCTGTACCCAGACCCGATTTCGGCAGTCCGGATTTGCGTACGCATTATGATAATATCAGACAGATGGTAAAGGAAAAGACCGGACGTGCCATGCAGGAAAAGGAACGGGAGCGCAAAGGCAAAAACGGCAAAATAGTCAAGATTGCGGGATGCTCACCCATACGTGAAGGTGTGCTACTTGTCAGGTCGGACACCACACTGGCAGACGTACGTAAATTCGGTGAAGAGTGTCAAAGACGCTGAGGAATCACACCGCTACAAATTTTCCTGCACAAAGACGAAGGGCATTGGCTGAACGGTCAGCCGAAAGCGGAAGACAAAGAGAGCTTCCAAGTCGGTAACAGATGGTTCAAACCAAATTATCATGCTCATGTCGTATTCGACTGGATGAACCATGAAACCGGAAAGAGCCGAAAGCTCAATGACGAAGATATGGCAACCATGCAGACCTTGGCTTCCGATATTCTCCTAATGGAACGTGGGCAGTCAAAGGCTATCACAGGTAAGGAGCATTTGGAGCGAAACGACTTTATCATTGAGAAACAGAAAGCCGAACTGCAACGTATAGAGGAAACCAAGCGACACAAGGAGCAACAGGTAAGCCTTGCCGAGCAGGAACTCAAACAGGTAAAAGCAGAGATACGCACCGACAAACTCAAAAGTGTAGCCACTGATGCAGCCACAGCCATAGCAAGCGGTGTCGGTTCTCTTTTCGGCAGCGGTAAATTGAAAGATTTGGAACAAGCCAATGAGAATTTACGTCATGAAATTGCCAAGCGTGACAAGGGTATTGATGAATTAGAAGCCAAGATGCAACAAATGCAGGAACAGCACGGCAAGCAGATTCGTAACCTACAAGGAATACATAATCAAGAGCTTGAAACCAAAGACAAGGAAATATCACGATTGAACACCATTCTTGAAAAAGCGTTCAACTGGTTTCCATTACTCAAAGAAATGTTGAGAATGGAAAAACTATGCTATACCATCGGATTTACCAAAGATATGGTAAACAGCCTTTTGGCAAAAAAAGAAGCTATCAGATGCAATGGAAAAATCTATTCCGAAGAACATAAACGAAGATTTGAAATCAAGAACGATATTTTCAAGATAGAGAAGAGTTCGGTTGATGAAAACAAATTAGTGCTAACTATAAACAGGCAGCCGATAGGTGAATGGTTCAAAGAGCAATGGGAAAAATTAAGGCATGGTTTGCGACAATCAGCAGAAGAACCAAGAAAAAGTAGAGGATTCAGAATGTAATCTTGATAGTATTTGATTGTACCTCAATAAAATTGCATATCTTTGTAAGCGGATTGAGGCTACTCTTTCCAAGACATATTAGAATTTAGAAGAAGCGTTATGCTTATTTCTTGCGAATGAAAACCTGAGAAACTTTCAAACGTGTACAAGAATAGCATAGTGGTTCTCACGCTATAGCGTGGGCTGCTATTGTTACATCTGTACACAAAGGTTTTCTCAGGACCTTCATTCAAAGAGGTGGCATTACAGTTCCACGCTTCGTGATATTATAAAGTCCTTGTGGCAGCTGGAGGTGTATAATTAAAACAGTTAGTTGATATGAAACAGAATATATGCGTGGTAATATTTTTATTGCTTTCAACCATATGTAAAGCCCAAACATTCATATACCCCCAAAACGATTCTATCCTGACAGAATATAATGATGGAAAATTTTGGGCTTATTTAAACAAAAATGATTTTGTTGTAGGTCTTTCATGCTTTGAGGAAAAAGATGATTATGGAAAATACTATCACTTGGATATTTTTATCAAGAATTTAAGTGAAACCCCAATTGTATTCCAACCTGATAGCGTACACTCTAATCTACTAACAAAAAAAGATGATACTTTAAAACTTGAAGTATATACAAATGAAGAATATCAAAAAAAAAATAAAACGCTCACAAGCATGGGCTATGGCATTATATGGAATCTCTGCCGGCATTAATGCAGGAACAGCAGGATATTCAACATCCTATTCTACGTCTTATTCTTCTAATGGCTATGCTTACACTACCATAACCAATCATTATGACGCTAATGCAGCATACCAAGCAAATGTCGCATCTACCAATCAAATGCTTACATTAGGACAAATGATGGATAATGACCGAACTATACGTGAACAAGGATATTTAAAAACCACAACTATTTATCCCGATGAAGCTATTATTGGCTATATGAATATCAAAAGGAAAAAAGGTAAGATTTTGATTGTAAACATTCCCATCGGAGATTATATTTATACTTTCAAATGGGATGTAAATAGGAAGAAATAAATACAGTAATAGCTATACTATTACCCTTAATTTTAATCACTTAAATGATTTACCTATGAAGAAACTTACGATTATTTTTTATTTATTTTTAATTCCATTATGTGTTTTTGCACAAAATGAAAGTTCCATTTCACATACCAAAACAGTTAATGATTCTACTTTGATTAAAATACATGCTATTGTAGAAGATATAGATTTTCGTATGCATGGACTTGATAGATACAAACTATATCCAACAGAAAATATATATAATTTTCTGCAATTAGATACAATGACAGGGAAAATAGAAATTGTACAATGGTCTTTGGATGATGATAAAGAAGGTTCTGCAACCCTTAATAACGAAGACCTATCTCTTGGTACAGGCTGTGGAACATTTGAATTATATCCAACAAAAAATATATATCAATTTCTTTTGTTAGATAAAGTAACAGGAAGAAGATGGCATGTTCAATGGGGATTTGAATCAAGTAAAAGATGGATAAAAAGAATCTATTAAATCAGTAATATGCATATTGCCATCACCGTTATCTTTTTTGCAGTGGTAATCTTTATTAAATTGAAGATGCCAATGTGGAAAGGCAAGTATTCTGAAAAACTTGTGAATAACAAGATTCAAGAGTTACCAGAAGAGTATGTTGTTTTTAATGATTTACTATTCGAAAGTAACGGATATTCAACACAAATTGACCATATTGTAGTTTCACCTTATGGTGTCTTTGTAATTGAAACAAAGGGATATAAAGGTTGGATTTTGGGCAGAGAGAACGGTGAATACTGGACGCAAACCATCTATAAAAGTAAACATCAATTTTACAATCCGATAAAACAAAACGCTGGACATGTAAGATTTTTGCATCATTTGCTCAAATGTTCAACGGATATACTTTTTATTCCAATTGTCGTTTTCAATAACAGTGCGGAATTAAAAGTGCATGCTGACAATAACATAGTTGTAAACAGATATAATCTAAAACGTGCTATATTACAATACAGAACTGCTGTTCTTAATCAGGAGACCATAAATTGGATAATACAGACAATTAACCAGAATCGCATAATCGCTGATAAAGAGAAACTAAAACAGCATAAGCATAACGCAAAGGCTCGGCAATACAGAAGTTCACGCCTAATAAATCAAGGTGTTTGTCCTCAATGCGGAGGACATCTCATTTTGAGGAAAGGCAAGTACGGCACTTTCTATGGATGTTCAAACTTTCCCACATGCAAGTTTACCATAAACTCATAAATAGCAATCCTTGTTTTATATAGTATCAGAACATAAAACTAAACCCTTTCTTTCGTGATACATTGAATCGTTCAATTTCTATAGAAAGTGATTTCTTCAACTGCCTTGCCATAAAGTCCAAAAACGGCTGATTAGTTTCTTCATTCTGACATTGGCGCAGGGAAAGAATATATTCTTCTCTATCTTCTTTAAATATTTTGGTCGGAAAAAGGTGATAGCAAAATTGGATGTAGTTCATCAGTAATCGAGCCGTTCTTCCGTTGCCATCCACCCACGGATGAATAGTTACTAAATTAAGGTGGGCATTAAAGCTCAATTCGTATTGTTCTCGAAGTGTTCCCATTTTTTTTTGCTTCTCTTGAAGAATCGCACAAAGTTCATCCACCTTAGCAGGAACTTTCAAATAGTTCATATAAGAATGTCCACCAACACCAGCCGTAACACCACATAGACGGAACTCTCCTTTAGAAGAATCAAAAGAGCCGCCCAACACACTGTGAACGCTGCCAGTAGTACGCATCAACATTGCATTCAACCTTTTCAGAAAAGCAGGAGTTATAGGTACAAGACTGCCTGATTCAGTTTTGGCAAGTTCATACGCTTGCTTCAAATCTTCATTCATCAGATGATGCACAAGCGGTTTCCCTTTCGCTGTTACTCCCTCGTCAAAGAGAAGCTGCGTATCAAGTTCGGTCAACGTTGAGCCTTCTATGGCTGTAGAATGGGTAATAAGAGAATAGAGGTAGTACTTTTCATAGTCCACCGCTTCACTAATACCAAGTTGCTGAAACTTCTGGTATAACTGTTCAATCTCTTGCCAAACACCTTGTTCCATTGACTTTTATTTAATTGGATTTATTTCTTTTCAAAGGTAGTGTATTTGTACTGCGTAGCCCAAAAAAATAATGACTTATACTATATTTTTTGCGCCTGTGGGGAAAATGTGGGGGAAAAATCAGACAAGTAAAAAGGCTAAGTAATTGATAATTCAATACTTAGCCTTTCATTCTGTACCCAGACCCGGGGTCGAACCGGGATGGATGTTACTCCACTGGTGTTTGAGACCAGCGCGTCTACCGATTCCGCCATCTGGGCAAGTGTTGGAAGTTTGTTTCCCTCAATTGCGATGCAAAGATAGAGCAACTATATCAATCTTGCAATAGCTTGTATAAAAAAAATGCGCATTCGCTTATTTTTATTCATTTGTATCAGGGCTTTATTGCAAGCAAGAAAAGAAAAGGTATCTTCGCATCAACTTAGACTAATGCAACTTACCATGAATATCAAGCATGCTTACTGTATCATCATGGCAGGCGGTATCGGACGTCGCTTTTGGCCATACAGTCGCAAAAACAAACCAAAACAATTTCTCGATTTATTGGGAACAGGCAGTACCCTGTTGCAACAAACTTACGAAAGGTACGCCGAAATCATCCCGGCAGACCACATCTACATATCTACTCATCGAGAACACGCCGAGATAGCGTTGGAACAACTGCCACAGTGTACGGCAGACCGAATTTTGATAGAAGAAGAACGGAAAAACACAGCAGCAGCCATAGCACAAGCCTCCTTACACATCAAGCGCATAGACCCGCAAGCCACTATCATCGTGGCACCGTCGGACCACCTGATACTGCAAACGGAGAAATTCAAACAAGCCATTCTCGACGGGTTGAAGTTTGCCTCGCAATCCGATACACTGCTGACGATAGGCATCAAGCCACATCGTCCCGAAACAGGATACGGATATATACAAAAAGGAGAATGGCAAAAAGACAATTTTTACAAAGCCAAAACTTTCGTAGAAAAACCTGCACTGGAATTTGCGCAACTGTTCATACAGAGCGAAGAGTTTTACTGGAACTCGGGTATCTTCATTTGGCACGTGAGCAGCATACTCAATGCCTTTCATCGGCATATGGTAGACGTACAAGCCAATCCCGTAGACATCAACGATACCACTTCGTGGCCCAACATTTCCATCGATTACGCCATACTCGAGAAAGCCGACAACGTATATATGCAGATATGCGATTTCGGTTGGGCAGACTTGGGAACATGGCATTCGCTCTACGAAGCCTCCGAAAAAGATGCTCATCGCAACGTATCGCCCAACGCAAACACACTCTTCTACAACAGTCACGGTAATACCGTACTCTGTCCGGAGGGAAAAACCGTCATTCTGCAAGACATCGACGACTGCCTCATCACCGAACAGGGCAATGTGTTATTAGTTTGCAAACACAACAGTCAGGAGAAAATACGCAATATCCTCAACGACATCAGCATCAAAAACGAGACACATTTAGAGTAATCTTTTTCTTGCAACAGCAAGCTGATTTGATAGCAACATGTACGCAAGTTGGTAGCATCATGTTGTCATCGCGATAACAACATGTTGCTATCACGATAGCAACAGCGTCAAAGAATGTTAACAACAAAATCGCATCGAGAAGCCTTTATAAAGAGGATTCGAAATATCGAAACACCATCGTTCGGACGATGGTGTTTTTCTTTTTCATTACCGAAGAGCAGACTCGCGTCTTCGTCTTTTTGTCGAAAAAAGGTCTTTTATTTGTTCTTTTTGCAACTATTTTCCATGCCCGAAAGAACACTTTCTATCCTTTTCTTCTTCGTTTTTAGGATTGCAAAGAAAAAAGTTAAGAAATTCTATACATGCTAATTCTCTGATAAACAAATAATGAAAATACGATTTTGAAAAATTACAATCTTGTAGCAGATAAAAACTCCGAAAAATACTTCTTTATATAAAAAAGTCTAAATACATTTGTATAAAGAACACAAGAAGACTAAGTATGATAGAACAATTTAGTTTCGACATTCAAATGATTTTTGCGATACTGAATGGAAAAGTATCTGCTGCCATCAATAGGAAACTGCTTCGCAATTTCAAAGCGAGCGGTTTGGACATAACGCCGGAACAGTGGACGGTGTTACTCTATCTTTGGGAAAAAGAAGGCGTCACGCAACAAACCCTATGCAATGCGACTTACAAAGACAAACCCAGCATGACCCGGCTCATCGACAATATGGAAAAACAACATCTTGTGGTACGCATTTCCGACAAAAACGACCGACGTAATAAACTGATACATTTGACAAAAACCGGGAAAGACCTTGAAGCAAAAGCACGACAAATCAATAAAAAGACACTCAAAGAAGCACTGGCAGGCTTGACCATCGAAGATTTGCAGATAAGTCAAGAAGTACTCAAAAAGATATTTGCCAACACAAAAGAATAAAGCCACGGACTTTTCGACAAAATAATTTCCTCCATAAGAGAATTATGCTTTAATTTGTGGCAAGAAAAAATAAACCATAAAACAGAGGACATTTATATGAAAAGCTTATTAAAGAATTTGGGAATAATCCTGATAGTTTTGGCTGCACTCATCTTGATGATTGCATTCTTCACAGGAAATGTAAACAACAATACAGTGTTGGGCGGAACACTTTGTTTGGGAGTTGTAGGATTGATTTGCTACATCGTTCTTAACAAGAGAATCACAGAGTAATCCTCGTCACAGTCCAAAGAAATACGCCCTCTTCACTCCATGAAGTGAAGAGGGCGTATTTTGCATTCATACCCCAAACAAACCTGTGCGCACCCTCCTCAAGTACATTTTTCCATACCAAAAATTCGCTCCGTATTTCAAAAAGAATAACTTTGCAATGCCAAGAAAGTAAAAAATTAAATAATCATGAATACAAAGCGTTTTTTAGGAATCGGTTTATTTGCTCTCGTACTGACCGGTTGCAACAACACACCTTCTTTTCAAGTAGAAGGAGCTGTCACAGGTGCAGACAAAGAAACACTCTACTTCGAGCACAGCGGTTTGGATGGAATTGTGATTTTGGATTCCGTGAAGTTGAACGAAAAAGGCAATTTCGACTTTGAAGCAAAACGTCCCGAATCGCCCGAATTTTATCGTTTGCGCATCGGCAATAAAGTAATACACTTTGCCATAGATTCCACCGAAACCGTAAACATACATGCAGACTATCCAAACTTCTCGCTCGGATACACCGTGACAGGAAATGAAAACAACGAGAAAATCAAAGAACTTGTCACCCTGCAATCCAAATTGCAACAACAAGTAAACGAATTGGGCAAAACCAATCTGCCCATCGGTGTGATACGAGACAGCGTAGCCACCATGATAGCAAATTACAAAGAAAACATCAAGCACAAGTACATATTCAAAGCACCCAATAAGGCTTATTCTTACTTTGCGCTCTATCAGGAATTGAACGGTTTTCTCCTGTTCGACCCTTTGACCAATCGCGAAGACAACAAGGCTTTCGCCGCCGTAGCTACCAGTTTGAACCAAGCCTATCCGCATGCAGACCGCTCTCGCAACCTGTACAACACCGTAATACGGGGCATGCGCAACACACACAAACCGCAAACCAAAGAAATACAGATTCCGGAAGACAAGATACAAGAAGCATCCATCATAGACATTCCGCTGAGAGATATCAAAGGAAAAGTACGCCATCTCACAGAGCTGAAGGACAAAGTCGTACTCCTGGATTTCACCGTCTACGCCGGGGAACGCTCCGCAGAACACAATCTGATGTTGCGCGATTTGTATACGAAATACACCACACAAGGTTTCGAGATTTATCAAGTTTCATTCGATACCGACGAGCACTTCTGGAAAACAGCAGCAGACCCGCTCCCATGGATTTGCGTACGCGAACCGCAAGGCTTATACTCTCACTTCATCAGTTTGTACGGCATTCAGCAATTGCCCACAATGTACTTACTCAACAGACAAAACGAAATCAGTCTGCGTATAGATGCACAAACAGACATCAAAGCAAGCATACAGAAACTACTTTAAGCAAAAACGATGCGCTATATTTTTATAACACAAAGATTTGCGCATCAAGAAAAAAGGCTTTAACTTTGCACTATAATAAAGGAGAGTTCCGACATGAACAGTTGTCGGAATTCTTTTTTATTATACGACAGAAAGCATAAAAGATTAAGAACAAAATATAAACGAAGGAGGAATTATGGCATACATGTCAGAAGAAGGCTACCAAAAGCTGGTAGCAGAATTGAAACAATTGGAATCGGTGGAACGCCCCAAAGTTGTGGCAGCCATAGCAGAAGCAAGAGACAAAGGAGACTTGTCCGAAAATGCCGAATACGATGCCGCAAAAGAAGCGCAAGGACTATTGGAAATGAAAATCAGCCAACTGAAAGCCACCATCAGCGAAGCAAAAATCATCGATACTTCCAAGTTAACGGCAGACAGCGTACAAATACTGACACGCGTAGAGCTGAAAAACAAGGACAACAATGCAAAGATGGTTTACACCATAGTTTCCGAAAGTGAAGCCAACCTGAAAGAAGGAAAAATATCTGTCACTACCCCCATTGCACAAGGCTTGCTGGGAAAGAAAGTGGGCGATGTGGTGGAAATAATCATTCCCAAAGGCAAGGTAACACTTGAAATACTCAACATTTCATTCTAAATTTGTCAAGGTAGGCACCTATGTAGCCTGCCTTTTTTTCACCTTATAAACTATCAACATTATGGCAACGATTTTCAGCAAAATTGCGAAAGGCGAAATTCCCTCCTACAAAATCGCCGAAAACGAGCATTTTTATGCTTTTCTGGACATCAATCCCTTGGTGAAAGGGCACACTCTCGTCATCCCCAAGCAAGAGACAGACTATATCTTCGACTTGGACGATGATAAACTCGGAGCTTTCCAAATCTTTGCCAAAGGTGTAGCAAAAGCCATTGCACAAGCCATCCCCTGCCGCAGAGTAGGACAAGCAGTGATAGGTTTGGAAGTTCCCCATGCACACATACATCTCATTCCCATACAGCATGAACGCGATATGCTGTTCTCCAATCCGAAGTTGAAACTTTCTGCAGAAGAATTTGTGGAAATAGCAACAGCTATTCGCAACGCATGGGAAAAACCACTGAACCCGTATTTCATGTAAGGCTGAAAAATACCCCGAAATAGGTATTGCAAACTCGTGTAGGAAACCCGAACTTTGCCATACCATAATAAAAAGCCATACATTGATTACGTTGATATTTTGTCATCTATTCGCCCTCGCCCGCTCGTGAATGAGTATGGCGAGGGTTTTCTTTTATCTTCCCCTGCACCGTTTGTTATTCCGGACTGCTCATATTTTACAACACCCTTCTTCCGTACTTTACGCGCAAACGAAACAGCATGCGAAAGCAGCTTTCGACGAAAAACAATTAGCAGATGGACAATAAAAAAAGTCGGTACTTGAATAAGTACCGACTTCGCTTTTTCACATAATACATCAATTCGCCATCTCCGAAATAAACTTGATACGTATCAATCGGATTTCGTCTTCCGTATAATCGTTACCAAGCTCTTCGAGTGCAGCTTTCATACTATCGGTCTCCGACTCTTTGAAGTATTCGTATATATCTTGGATGTGGTCATCGTCCATCACTTCGTCGAGAAAGTAATCTATATTGAGTTTCGTACCCGAGTAGACAATAGCTTCTATTTCGTCCAACAACTCCGAGAACTCTATTCCTTTGGCTACGGCAATGTCATCAAGTGCCACCTTTCTGTCAATGGATTGTATTATCCATACCTTCAACTTCGATTTGTTGGCAACCGTACGCACACGCAAGTCTTCGGGACGCTCTATCTCGTTCTCTTCACAGTGTCGCTTGATGATTTTACAAAACTCTTCACCATAACGCTTTGCCTTGCCTGCACCCACACCGGGAATATTTTGCAACTCCTCCAACGTAACGGGATAAATCGTTGCCATTGCTTCCAACGAAGGGTCTTGGAAAATCACATAAGGTGGCACGTCCAAATTCTTGGACATTTTCTTTCGCAAATCTTTCAATATAGCATACAGTCCGGGGTCTACCGCACACGATGCGCCACCACGCATCGGAGTTTCTTCCGCTTCTTCCTCTTCGAAATCTGTATCTTCCACAATCTTGAACGAAGTTGGTTTCTTGAGGAATTTCTTGCCTGCCACCGTTACTTTGAGCAAACCATAGTTTTCTACTTCTTTACTCAAGAAACCGGCTATGAGAGCTTGACGAATGACTGCATTCCACAGACGCTCTTCTTCCCCCATACCCGAACCGAACACTTCGAGTTCTTCGTGTTTATGAGCGAGCACTTCCGACGTCTCTTTACCCATCAACACATCAATTATATGGTCTTGTTTGAAATTTTCTTTTACAGCGATGATAGTCTCTATCACCGCACACAACGAGTCCTGAGCCTCCACTTTTTTCCTTGGATTTAAACAGTTATCACAATTACCACAATTCTCTTTATTATACTCTTCACCAAAATAATGCAACAAAAACTTGCGTCTACAAACCGAAGTTTCGGCATAGGCTACCGTTTCGAGCAAAAGTTCCGTACCTATTTCATGCTCTGCTACCGGTTTGCCCTGCATGAACTTCTCCAATTTCTGACGGTCTTTATTGGAATAGAAAGTCAAACACTGTCCTTCTCCTCCGTCGCGTCCTGCACGTCCGGTCTCTTGATAGTATCCCTCGAGGCTCTTTGGTACATCATAATGAATGACAAAGCGCACATCCGGCTTATCAATACCCATACCGAAAGCAATGGTAGCCACTATTATATCTATCTTTTCCTTGAGAAAGTCGTCCTGATTTTCACTGCGCTGTGCTGCATCCATACCGGCATGATAAGCCCGTGCTTTGATACCATTAGCCAAAAGAATCTCCGTCAGTTCTTCTACCTTCTTGCGACTCAAGCAATAGATAATACCCGACTTCTCGGGGTTTTGTCGTATGAACTTGATGATGTCTTTATCTACATTGTTGGTCTTGCTTCGTACTTCATAATACAAATTAGGACGATTGAACGAAGACTTAAAGACTTTGGCATCTACCATTCCCAAGTTCTTCTGAATATCCAACGCTACTTTTTCCGTAGCCGTTGCAGTCAGAGCAATAACCGGTGCTTGTCCTATTTCATTGATGATAGGACGAATGCGACGGTATTCCGGTCGGAAGTCGTGTCCCCATTCGGAGATACAATGTGCCTCATCTATTGCATAAAACGAAATCTTCACTTGACGCAAGAAGTCTATATTCTCTTCTTTTGTCAATGATTCGGGAGCGACATAGAGCAACTTGGTCTTCCCCTTCAAAATATCAGCTTTTACACTTTCTATCGCAGACTTTGTCAGTGCCGAATTGATGAAATGAGCCACACCATCCTCCTCGCTGAAGTTACGCATGGCATCTACTTGATTTTTCATGAGTGCGATGAGCGGCGAGATGACAATGGCTGTCCCTTCCATCAACAAAGAAGGCAATTGGTAGCACAAAGATTTTCCACCTCCCGTAGGCATGAGTACAAACGTATCATTACCCGACAAAAGACTTTCTATAATCTTCTCCTGGTCGCCCTTGAACGTGTCGAAGCCAAAGTATTTCTTCAGCTGTCCTTGCAAGTTCTTGTTATCACCCATGTTCGGTAATTCTTATAATGTTAGCCTTTACTTGTAAACAAAGTTATAAACATGTTTTTATACTGACAATGGATTGAGGATAATTATTTGTGAGCATACTTCCCGAATTCGGTCAACCGACAGTTGCCTGCAAACGCGCTATATTGGCTTTTTCCATTTGTTTCTGCGCATAAGCCAACGACACATTATACTTTTTCACCTTATCCGAAGGCAATTCGTACATGACATCCATCATCACCGCTTCTACAATAGAACGCAAACCTCTCGCTCCAAGCTTATACTCCACAGCTTTATCTACGACGTAGTCAAAAACATCCTCATCGAAAGTCAAATGAATGCCGTCCATTTCGAAAAGTTTCACGTACTGCTTGATAATGGAGTTCTTCGGTTCTGTGAGGATATTGCGCAATGCCGTGCGGTCGAGCGGGTTCAGGTAAGTAAGAATAGGAAGACGACCGATGATTTCCGGTATCAAACCGAAAGACTTGAGGTCTTGCGGTTCAATGTATTGCATCAGATTGTTACGGTCTATCTTTTGCGTATCCTTTGCCGCACCATAACCCACGGTATTGGTATTGAGACGTTGTGCAATTTTACGTTCTATCCCGTCGAAAGCACCGCCGCAAATGAAGAGGATATTCTTCGTATCCACCTGAATGAACTTCTGTTCGGGATGTTTACGTCCCCCTTGAGGCGGAACATTCACAACAGAACCTTCGAGAAGTTTCAACAAACCTTGCTGTACACCCTCGCCACTCACATCGCGTGTAATAGAAGGATTGTCGCCCTTACGAGCTATCTTGTCTATCTCATCTATGAATACAATACCCTTTTCCGCCTTTGCCACATCGTAGTCCGCAACCTGCAAAAGGCGTGTCAGCAAGCTCTCTATATCCTCGCCTACATAACCGGCTTGTGTCAACACCGTGGCATCGACGATGGTAAAAGGAACTTTCAGCAGGCGTGCGATGGTGCGCGCCAAAAGTGTCTTACCCGTACCTGTCGTTCCCACCATGATGATGTTGGACTTTTCTATCTCCACTTCATCGTCCGTCTTACGCTGCAATATACGTTTGTAGTGATTGTAGACGGCGACCGAAAGATAACGCTTGGCGTCGTCCTGTCCGATGACATATCTGTCCAAAAAGGTTTTGATGTCTTTCGGCTTGGGGAGTTCAGCCAGTGTCAAACCGGTATTATCGGCAGAAGCGTGAGCATTTTCTCGCAGGATATCGCCTGCCAAACCTACACAGTCGTTGCAGATATTGCCCTCCATACCGGTAATGAGCATATCCACATCGCTCTCTTTGCGTCCGCAAAAGCTGCAGTGTCTTCCCGAATTTGTTTTATTCTTAGTTGCCAATTCTCTTATACTTTATATATATAATACATGCCATCAACGACGCTTCAACACTTCGTCTATCATACCGTATTCTTTGGCTTCTGTGGCTGTCATCCAATAATCACGGTCTGAATCCGCCCAAACCTTTTCGAAGTCCGTATGCGAATGGTCTGCAATGATGGTGTAAAGTTCTTTCTTGAGTTTTTGTATCTCGCGTGCGGTGATTTCTATGTCCGAAGCCTGACCTTGTGCGCCACCCATCGGTTGGTGTATCATCACGCGCGAGTGAGGAAGTGCAGAGCGTTTTCCCTCTTCGCCTGCCACGAGCAAAACAGCTGCCATAGAAGCTGCCATACCCGTACAAATGGT
>JBGXXU010000091.1:0-5550 GCA_041814865.1 Phocaeicola sp.
AAACACGGCTACGACACCTTCTCGATGCGATTATAATGTTAACATTCTTTGACGCTGTTGTCATCGCGATAGCAACATGTTCTTATCGCGATAGCAACATGATGCTATCAACTTGACAACATGTTGTTATCAAATCAGCAACATGTACGCAATTTGAAGGGACGAGTTTTTGAGTTGACAAGGTACAAGAGAGAAGCGTATATTTATGCAGAAACCGGCGACTTGTGATTGCGACTTTCCCCGAACGGCAGATGACAAAGAAAATCCGCTCGCACTTCTTATACCGATTGGTACCCGATATACCGTGTTTTCTACACGGAGACCTTATCATTTCTCCTTAAACAGATTATAACTTCGTTTCTTTTTTACTATAAAGGAAACATCTATCTTTGCCAGCTGATAAACATCAGCGTTATTTACATATAGTATATACATGAACGAGACAAAGAAACTGGTAAAAAAAATTACCGAAGGAATACAGGAAAAAAAAGGAAAACAAATCGTCATCGTAGACCTCGACAAGATAAACGATAGTATTTGCAAATACTTCGTCATCTGTCAGGGAAGCTCCCCGTCGCAAATCACAGCCATCGCCGACTCCATCAAGGAACATGTAAAGAAAGAAACAGGACAAAAAGCCTATGCTACCGATGGAATGCGCAACGCGCAATGGGTGGCAATAGATTACAGCGACGTAATAGTTCATGTTTTCTTGCCCGAATTGCGAGAGTTCTACAATATAGAGACGCTCTGGGCAGATGCCAAACTCACTCAAATTCCGGATTTAGACTAACAAAAAACTTATGAGCAACAAAACAAACAACAATGTCGGATTGCCACGCTTCAACTTCATGTGGGTTTACCTCATCATAGCGGCAATACTGGGCGGAATATATCTTTTCGGCGGAGAAGGTAGTGCAAGCAAAGAAATCAATTATACACAGTTCAAAGAATTTGTCATCAAAGGATACGTACAAAAAGTAAAAGCCTACAATGACAATACGCTCCTTGTAAAAATCAAACCCGAGAATTTGGTGGACGCATTCAAACAAGAAGCCAAAGAATTAGGAAAAAATCCGCAAATCACGGTAGAAGTCGGTTCGATAGAAAGTTTTGACAAATTCATCGAAGAACAACAAGCCGCCGGTACTTTCACGGGAGAGGTATCTTATGAAAAACGTACATCGTTCTTCGGTCCGCTTCTCTGGAACATTTTGCCTATCGCCATCTTGATAGGAATTTATTTCTTTATCATGAACAGAGCTTCCGGTGCTTCCGGCAGCGGAGGTCCCGGCGGGATATTCAACGTAGGAAAAAGCAAAGCACAACTCTTCGAAAAAGGCTCCACACGCATCACTTTCAAGGATGTGGCAGGGCAAGATGCCGCAAAACAAGAAGTGGAAGAAATCGTGGAATTCTTGAAAGCCCCCGAACGCTACACCAGTCTGGGAGGAAAAATTCCCAAAGGAGCATTGCTCGTAGGACCTCCGGGAACAGGTAAGACGCTTTTGGCAAAAGCTGTGGCAGGCGAAGCAGATGTACCTTTCTTCTCTCTCTCAGGGTCGGACTTCGTCGAAATGTTTGTCGGTGTAGGTGCTTCGCGTGTTCGCGACCTCTTTCAACAAGCCAAAGCCAAATCTCCCTGCATCATTTTCATCGATGAGATAGATGCCATCGGTCGCGCACGTGGTAAGAACCCAAGTATGGGAGGCAATGACGAAAGAGAAAATACACTCAACCAACTACTGACCGAGATGGATGGTTTCGGGACGAACAGTGGTGTCATCATTCTTGCTGCCACCAACCGCGTAGATATATTGGACAAAGCCTTGCTCCGTGCCGGACGCTTCGACCGTCAAATCCACGTAGACTTGCCCGACCTCAACGAACGTCGCGAGATATTCAAAGTGCACTTGGCTCCGTTACGTTTGGCAGAAAGCGTAGATATAGACCTGCTCTCCCGACAAACACCCGGTTTCAGCGGTGCGGATATAGCCAACGTATGTAATGAAGCAGCTTTGATAGCCGCACGCCACC
The DNA here is from genome assembly GCA_041814865.1 of Phocaeicola sp. Classification (GTDB taxonomy): domain Bacteria; phylum Bacteroidota; class Bacteroidia; order Bacteroidales; family Bacteroidaceae; genus Phocaeicola. The sequence goes on from JBGXXU010000091.1 coordinate 2,038, forward strand.
ACAAAAATGCAGTGGAAAAAGACGATTTCCTTTCTGCCATCGACCGTATCATCGGCGGTTTGGAAAAGAAAAGTCGCATTATCACTTCGGAAGAGAAACGCGCCATAGCTTTGCACGAAGCAGGTCACGCTACTATTTCATGGTTCTTGCAATATGCCAATCCGCTTATCAAAGTTACCATTGTACCGCGTGGCAGAGCATTGGGTGCGGCATGGTATCTCCCCGAAGAAAGACAAATCACGACCAAAGAACAAATGCTCGATGAAATGTGTGCGACTTTAGGCGGAAGAGCTGCCGAAGAGCTTTTTGTAGGACAAATATCCACAGGTGCCATGAACGACCTCGAACGTGTAACCAAACAAGCCTACGGTATGATAGCATACGCGGGTATGAGCGACAAATTGCCCAACATTTGCTATTATAACAATGACGAGTATGGTTTCTCCAAACCTTACAGTGAGCAAACAGCACAGCTCATAGACACAGAGGTACAAGCCATGATAGCTCAGCAATACGAACGCGCCAAAGCTTTGTTGCGCGAACATACCGAGGGACATAATCGTTTGGCTCAACTCTTGCTCGAGCGAGAAGTTATTTTCGCGGAAGATGTGGAACAGATATTCGGAAAACGTCCTTGGGCTTCACGTTCGGAAGAACTGATGCAAACAGATACCAACGCTACGGCAACAACTCTGGAAAATCCTTCAAGCGAAACGGAAGCTCAAGCTTAATCAATATAGGCAGTTTGCTATATTCTACGTGGCAAGCTGCCTTTTTTATCATACAATTACTGATATGAAAAATCTTATCATCAGAAGTATCACAGGTTGCTTTTTTGTGGCATTGGTCGTTGGTTGTACTTTATACGGCTCGCTTTCTTTCACTTTACTGTTTTGTATGTTTGCAGCCATGAGTATATACGAGTTTGGCACCATCATCAACAGAACGGGAGAAGTGACTATCAATCGCACCATCACATTGCTTTCGGGACTTTATCTGTTTCTTTCATTCGCTTACTTGGGTGTATGTCCGGATAGACACGAGATATTTATTCCCTATTTGTTCTTTATCCTTTACCTGATGATAAGCGAGTTGTATCTGAAACGCAAGAATCCCATACACAATTGGGCTTACACGATGATGAGCCAAATGTATGTGGCACTTCCTTTTGCACTATTGAATGTTTTGGCTTATCATACGGTAGCAGACACAGGCGAAATCAATTATAATCCTATATTACCCTTGTCTATTTTCATCTTCAATTGGACAAACGATACGGGAGCATACTGTACAGGTATGCTGTTCGGAAAGCATAGATTATTCGAGAGAATTTCTCCCAAGAAGAGTTGGGAAGGTTCTTTCGGCGGTGCCGTACTAAGCATTGCTACTGCAGTGTTGATGAGTCATTATTTCGACTTCTTGAATTTGTACGAATGGGTTGGTTTGGCATTGACTGTTGTGGTTTTCGGAACGTTCGGCGATTTGACGGAATCTTTGCTCAAGCGCACATTGGGTATCAAAGATTCCGGAACGATATTACCGGGACACGGAGGAATGCTCGACCGTTTTGACAGTTCGTTGATGGCTATCCCCGCATCGGTGGTTTATCTTTACCTGATTCAACTTTCATAAACATATTTCGAAGAACAAACATCACGGCTTGCTTCATGTGAAACGGTTGTTACACATGAAGCAAGCCGTGCGATTTTACAATAAGTTTTTTCATTGGAAATTTATCTTCTTTTTATAACCCATTTCCTTCATAAAAATCTTTTTGTTCAGCTTCACAAGAACTGCAGGTGGAAGAAATAAAATTCTCCCACCTACTTCACAACAGCATAACGAAAACTATTTTGACTTTTTATAATTTCTATACTAGATTATAGTATGCACTCCAGCTCTCGGAAATAGGATGACGACCTTTTGTAATTTATCTTCTATCTCTTTTACAATCGTCTTTATACCCAAATCTTTACAGTCAAACGAATCTGTCTTAGGTCCGTAGAATAATAATTAAAGAATAGCAAGCCGTGTGTATACGAAAGTGGTTGATTACTCTGTAAAGATGTCCCTCCCTATTATGAGTATTAAGTTATCACTAATTGGACTGGTTGTACCTTCTATTCGAGCTTGAGCATAAGAGACTTTGAAGGCAATGAATCTGAATATCGTCAAAAGAAATTCATAATTATAATTATCAAAAAGTGACTAACAGAAAAATAGCCCAATAGAAATCTCCGGCTCTAATGAGATATTTCAAAAGCAATACCTTTATTTTACTTTGACAATACCTATTGAACCATATTCATATTTCTTACATTGCTGTCCGACAGCGTCGCAAAAATAACATATTCATAAAGAAATGGACAAACCATCATATGCCAAAGAGATGGTGTCAGGGAGTATTTTCGACACTTCGCTATGCAAACCCATCTGATGCGACATGTGTATGAGATAGGTTTGTCGGGCACCGACACGTTTGGCTGTGGAAAGTGCTTGTTCGAGTGTTTGATGGGAAATGTGCGGTTCCCGACGCAGAGCATTCAATACCAAAACATCTAAATCTTTCAGTTGCTCCAAAGACACATCGGGCAATTCCAGCATATCCGTTATCCAAGCCATTTTTCCTATACGATAACCGAGAATCGGCATTTTGGCATGAAAAACTCTTATCGGCATGATTTCTACACTTCCTACGGTAAAAGGTTGCAATGCTGCGAGTTCTTTGAGTTCAATGCGAGGAACACCAGGATAAAGTTGTTCGGCAAAACAATAAGGAATACGTTGTCTGAGCCTTTCCGCCGTATAGCGTTCTGCATACACCGTCATATCACCGAAAACACAAAACGGGCGCAAATCGTCCAAGCCTCCGACATGGTCATAGTGCTCGTGTGTAATAAGAACAGCATCTATCACCCTAAAATCGTTCAGACGTATCATTTGTTCGCGAAAATCGGGGCCACAATCTATCAGGATACGCTGCCCGTTTACTTCTATCAGTCCCGAACAACGTAAACGCTTGTCGCGCATATCCGTACTACGGCAAACAGGACATTCACAACCTATTTGCGGTACTCCTGTCGATGTACCGGTTCCTAAGAACGTGATGTTCATATCAGTCCTTTTTCGCCTATTAAATTTACTTCGGGAGAAATGCGAATAGCAAACTTTTCTTCCACGCTCTTCACAATATGTGTTGCCAGGTTCCAAATATCCCGACCGGTGGCATTACCCAGATTGACCAATACCAAAGCCTGTTTTTCATAAACTCCCGCATTGCCCAGACTGCGTCCTTTCCATCCGGCTTTTTCTATTAACCAACCTGCCGGTACTTTGACCGTTGTGTCGTCTATCGGATAACATGGCATTTCGGGATATTCTTTCAACAAACATTCATAATGTGAACGTGGAATAACGGGATTCATAAAGAAACTTCCACCATTGCCCAGTACTTTCGGGTCGGGTAATTTGGAATTTCGCATATCCGTTATCACATCGCGCAAATGACGGGCA
>JBGXXU010000092.1:0-4859 GCA_041814865.1 Phocaeicola sp.
AGAACATGTTGCTATCGCGATGACAACAGCGTCAAAGAATGTTAACATCATAATCGCATCGAGAAGGCATTGTAGACGCATTTTTCTCTCATTAAAAACACTACTTTTCGAGACTTTTCCGAGCCGGAAAATCATTGCGCAGCCACCGATTTTCGTATCGAAATACAATCGCGGCATTGCATAAATATACATCGAGATATAGTATGAATATGCGATACCTTTCGTCCGAAAGACGCACGTCCTCCATCGTACGATAAAGAAAAAGGAAGGCTGTCTTGCCATGTATCGACAAAACAGCCTTCCTTTCGGAGAGAACTCGCCTTTGAAAACGTTACTGTGCAGGTGCGTTCTCTGTTTTCTCTTTCACGTCGTCTTTGCTTCTCGGTAAAAGCAGGTTCAGTACCACCGCGATGATGGCAGACAGCCCGATGCCCGAAAGCGTAAAATTTCCGAACTTCAACATGGCACCGCCGATACCGGTGGTGAGTGTCACGGAAACTATCACTACGTTGCGTGCGCTGGCGAAGTTGACCTTACTGTTCAACAGATTGGAAATGCCTGCACCGGCTATCGTGCCGAAAAGCAGCAGCATGATGCCGCCCAATACGGCTTGGTCTATGCTTTTGAGGAATGCGCTGACTTTTCCTATCATGGAGAATACGATTCCCGTCACGGCTGCAATGCGCAGTACGGCAGGGTCTGTCACTTTGGTCAGCGACATGGCACCCGTCACTTCCGAATACGTGGTCACGGGAGGTGCACCTACGCCACTCGCAAACAGACAAGCCAAACCGTCGCCCAGCATGGTACGATGCAAGCCCGGTTCGCGCACGAAATCCTTTTCTGCTACACTGCTCACCACATATACGTCGCCGATGTGTTCTATCACGGGAGCTATGGCAACGGGTATCATGAATAAGATAGGTTCCCAACTGAACTTGTCGGGGAGAAGTATTTGCGGCATACCGAACCAACTCGCTTCGGCTATCGGTGCGAAGTCTACGTCGAAGAAGATGATATCGCACAGGTATCCCACCACGATGCCGCAGAAGATGGGTATCAGTTTCAGCAAACCTTTGGAGTAAAGCGTCACCACGATGGCTACTGCCAACGAAATGGCTGCCAACGTCCAGTTTTGCGCCGCCATATCGACCGCTGCGCCCGACAAAGACAAACCTATAAGCATAATGACGGGACCTATCACCACAGGAGGGAATAGTTTCTTGATGAATTTCGTTCCCCACAGGCGAATGAGTAGCGACATAATCATATAAACGAATGCCACCCCCACGATACCGAACAACGCACCGTTCAGACCGTACAGTTTCGTTGCGCTGATGATGGGTGCAATAAAGGCAAAGCTGCTACCGAGAAAGATAGGAACTTTGCCTTTCGTTACCAGATGGAAGATGAGTGTACCCACACCGGCAGAAAATAAAGCTGTGGAAGGGTCGAGACCTACTAACAAGGGAACCAAAACTGTTGCGCCGAAAGCAACGAAAAGATACTGAACACCCACAATTGTCTTGCGCATGGGTGTTAATTGGGGAAATTGGGTCATACGAATAATGTGTTTTTAGAATTTATTCGTATGCAAAAATACATGGTTTTCTTAAAATAATACAATATCGTCTCCCGGTTCCGATGTGTATATACGAGAAACAAGCCGACGAGTCGTGTGTTTTACGACTTGCCGACTTGTTTCTTTTTTCTGTTTCGGAGATTGTCTCGTTATACCAGATGAGCGATGTGCTTGTCTCTGTCGCCCGGCAACAAGTCTATCACCGGCAACTCTATCATCGTGTAAGCACCTGCCTGCTGACGGAGCGAAGCGCGTGCCGCACAAACCAGAATTTGTGCCGTCAATGCAGGATTGTTGATGCGCATGGTAAATTCGAAAAGCTGATTTTGTGTCTTTCCCGAAACACCTTTGCGTGTCAAGTGTACACCGTGTCCCATGTCTTTCAAGTCGTCTACGCATTCCACTTGCATCACATGTGTTTCGTCCGAAGCAAAATACGCGTCGGCTTTGATGTTGGCTGCCACTTCTGCAAACTTATATCCTTCTTCCAATTCTATATATACCATACGTCGATGAATACCCGTACCTGTGGGTATTGTCATGGAGAGAGCGGCTTTCACGCCGGCAATGGCTTTCACGGCTACGGTGTGCCCCATGCTCATTCCGGGACCGAAGTTTGTATAAGTGATACCTTTCGGAGCTATGGCTTCGAGCAATGTGCGTACCACAGAGTCGCTTCCCGGGTCCCAGCCTGCGGCAATTACTGCCACAGCACCGTGTTCTTTTGCTACTTTGCCCAAAGATTTGTGCAATGCCAAGATGTCTCCGTGTATATCGAAACTGTCTACCGTGTTGATGCCCTGTGCCAGTATTTCTTTGGCAAAGGTTTCTACGCTGCGCGTTGGCGCGGCGATGATGGCTACATCCACATTCTCCAGTTGACGAATGTCGCTTACTATTTTATAAGGTGCAAGTTCTGCGGGTTGTTCGTTTGTCACTGTTCTACGCACGATACCTGCCACTTCAAAGTCGTGTGCCGATTCGAGTGCTTCGAGTGTGAATTTGCCGATATTGCCATACCCTACAATGGCTGCTCTGATTTTCTTCATACCTGATATATATTCTTTTTAATGCTTTGATTTTTAGTTTTTCGCCACAAAAGTACGAAGACACGACTACACGAACAATAAAAGCCTGCCAAAAACTGACAGAAAGCTACAAAGAGTGTATTTTTTACGGAAAAAAGTTTTTATACGACAGAAGTACGCCTCCGAAAGTTTTCACTAAAAACGCTTGTACACATAGAGTTAATCTCTACATTTGCGTTATACATAAATACTCAAATCTTATAAATAAATATTGGAGGACTCTATTATGAAAACAGACTTTACACTTCATGCCAACCGTATGGTGGCATACTTTGAGAAACCCGCGTCGGAATTTACCAAGGCGGACATTATCAAGTTTATCGTAGAAAACGACATCAAGATGGTCAACTTCATGTATCCTGCGGGCGACGGACGTTTGAAAACCTTGAACTTTGTCATCAACAATCTGGAATATCTTGAAACCATCCTGACTTGCGGCGAGCGCGTGGACGGTTCAAGTCTTTTCTCTTTCATCGAAGCAGGCAGTAGCGACCTCTACGTGATACCGCGTTTCCGCACAGCTTTCTTGGACCCGTTTGCCGAAATTCCTACGGTTTCCATGCTTTGTTCTTTCTTCAACAAAGACGGTGCTCCGCTGGAAAGTTCACCCGAATATACATTGTACAAAGCGGCAAAAGCTTTTCACGATGTGACAGGTATGGAGTTCCAAGCGATGGGCGAATTGGAATACTACGTTATCGCACCGGACAGCGGAGAGTTCGAAGCTACGGACCAAAAGGGCTATCATGAGTCTGCTCCTTATGCTAAATTCAACGATTTCCGTACGGAATGTATGCACTACATTGCGCAAGCAGGCGGAGAAATCAAATACGGACACTCGGAAGTGGGCAACTTCAAACTGGACGGCATGGTGTACGAACAAAACGAAATAGAGTTCCTCCCCGTTCCCGTACAAGATGCGGCAGACCAATTGATGATTGCAAAATGGATTATCCGTAATCTCGGACATCAGTATGGCTACAATGTGACATTCGCACCCAAAATCACAGCGGGCAAAGCCGGTTCGGGCTTGCACGTACACATGCGCATCATGAAGGACGGCAAGAACCAAATGCTTTCGGGCGGTGTGTTGTCGGAAGTGGCGCGCACAGCCATTGCAGGTATGATGGACTTGGCTCCTTCTATCACAGCATTCGGAAACACCAATCCTACTTCTTATTTCCGTCTCGTTCCGCATCAGGAAGCACCGACCAACGTATGTTGGGGCGACCGCAACCGTTCGGTACTCGTACGTGTACCGCTCGGATGGACAGCAAAAAGCGACATGTGCAGCCTTGCCAATCCGTTGGAAAAGAATTCCAACTTCGACACAAGCCAAAAGCAAACTGTGGAAATGCGTTCGCCGGACGGTTCTGCAGACATCTATCAACTCTTGGCTGGTTTGACAGTGGCTTGCCGTCATGGTTTCGAAATGGAAAAACCGCTTGAAGTGGCAGAAAGCACATACGTGAATGTGAACATCCACAGCAAAGAGCACCAAGACAAGTTGGCGAAACTCTCGCAGTTGCCCGACAGCTGTGTGGCTTCGGCTGACTGCCTGGAAAAACAGCGTGCCGTATTCGAAAAGCACAATGTATTCAGCCCCGCAATGATAGACGGCATCATCGCAAATCTTCGCAAACACAACGACTTGACGCTCCGTGCCGAGCTCAAAGACGACACTGCGGCTATGTTGAAACTTGTACACAAGTTCTTCCACTGCGGATAATACGCGCTTGACGAAGCATAAAACACGAAACTCCTCGCCGCACAACAAGATGTGACGAGGAGTTTTTTTTTGTGCGTGGGAACGAGGTCCTTGTACTTCTCCTCTCCTTGCCGGCAGAGAACCTCCGTAACATCGTACCGAACGGTATATTTATGCAGAAATAGTTGTGTTTTCTGTATATTTATGCAATGCCACGACTGTATTCCGGTACGAAATCCGGTCGCTGCGCAATGATTTTCCGGTTCGGAAAAGTCTCGAAAAGTAGTGTTTTTGATGAAAGAAACACGCCTCTACGATGGCTTCTCGATGCGATTATGATGTTAACATTCTTTGACGCTGTTGTCATCGCGATAGCAACATGTTCTTATCGCGATAGCAACATGATGCTATCAACTTGCGTACATGTTGTTATCAAATTGGCAACGTGTTGCCAATTTGAAGTTCGAAGTTCGGGAGTTGA
>JBGXXU010000093.1:0-8835 GCA_041814865.1 Phocaeicola sp.
ATGTAGAGACTTGCGCAAGCAACTCTACATGGCATACAACACTCAATGTATTCATGGCGACGATTCGGACAATACGAATTTGGTGAAACGCATCGTCAATTTGAAGAGAGAAATAGCCCAACTATTAGGCTTCGAAGACTATGCTGCATATAAACTCACGCGCCGCATGCTAAGCACTAAAAAAGAAGTTTTCGATTTATATCAAGAGTTAATTACAGCTTACATGCCTGCTGCCCAAAAAGAGTTGGAAAACTTAACCCGTTTTTCTAAAGAAATAGAAGGCGAAGAGTTTGAACTGATGCCTTGGGACTTTGCCTATTATTCGGAGAAACTTCGTCAAGAAAAATACGACTTCAACAGCGAAGCCTTACGCCCTTATTTTGAATTGCAAAATGTAATAAACGGCATATTCGGTTTAGCAAATCGCTTGTACGGCATAACATTCCAGGAAAACAACACCTATTCCGTATATCATTCGGATGTGAAAACTTACGATGTATTTGACAAAGACGGCAGTTTTCTTGCTGTACTATACACAGACTTTCATCCCAGAAAGGGAAAACGTTCGGGTGCATGGATGACCAGTTATAAAGAACAATGGATAGAAACAAATGGATATAACAGTAGACCGCATGTCTCAATTGTTATGAACTTTAGCAAACCGACAGCTACCAAGCCATCTCTATTGACATTCTCTGAAGTGACAACATTTTTGCACGAATTCGGGCATGCTCTACATCAAATATTTGCCAATACCCGTTTCTCAACGATGAGCGGAACCAATGTGTATTGGGACTTTGTAGAACTCCCGTCTCAATTGATGGAAAATTTCGCCTATGAAAAGGCTTTCTTGCATACTTTCGCTCACCATTATGAAAATGGAGAATTATTACCGGACGCTTTAATCAAGAAAGTCATCGCCGCACAAAACTTCAACGTGGCTTATGCCTGCATACGCCAAATAGAATTAGGAACCATCGACATGGCATGGTACACATTAAAAGAACCTTTTGAAGGCGATATAAAGTCATTCGAAAAGAATAGTGTGAAACATCTGAAACTACTGCCTGAGATAGACGAAACCTGTATGAGTGTACAATTCAGTCACATTATGGCTGGCGGCTATTCTGCCGGATATTACAGCTACAAATGGGATGAAGTACTGGATGCAGATGCTTTTGCAGCTTTCAGCGATGCAGGTATTTTTAATACAGAGGTAGCAGAATCTTTTAGAGAAAACATCCTCTCAAAAGGTGGTACCGAACATCCCATGAAACTCTACAAACAGTTCCGCAAACAAGCTCCATCCATCAAAGCTTTATTAAAACGAAATGGTATTCTATGATTTCTATTATGAAAACAGTAAAACAACTCCTCATAGCTACGCTCCTACCATTATTCCTTTTTAGTTGTAATAATGAAGATGATGTTCGTGAGATTTTTTCGAGCGGACAAACTTGGCATTGGGTCGGAAACTTCGTCACTAATAACGGAGAATCGCACAATGCTACTCCACAACAAACACCCGAAGAACTGAAAAGTATTGCCACAGACAAAAACTCTTATATCCTTTCATTACGTGAAGATGGAAGTCTGGTAGGAAAAGGTAAAACGGTAAACTTCACCGGTACTTGGAGTGCTGATGGGAAAAGTCGTACTTTCCAATGCAGTATTACCCCTAATATATCACCTGTTGGGTTAGACAAAGTCTTCATAGAGTCTCTACAAGAGACACGCTATTATAAAGGAGATACACAACATATAGAATTGTATAATGCAGGAAAAGGAATCTTTGTTCTTCTTTATAACAGTAACCGATAATATAGGAAAAAGATGGAAACAGCAGAGCATAAACAAAAAGCATTAGACCAGCGTTATATACGTATGGCACGAATTTGGGCAGAAAATTCTTATTGTGAACGCAGAAAAGTCGGTGCACTTATCGTAAAAGACAAGACTATCATATCTGATGGATACAATGGCACGCCTGCCGGTTTCGAGAATGTGTGCGAAGATGAGAATGGTTTGACTTTCCCTTATGTGTTGCATGCAGAAGCCAATGCTATTACAAAAATAGCGCGCTCCAACAACAATTGCGACGGTGCTACACTCTACGTTACCGCCGCACCTTGCATAGAATGTGCCAAACTTATCATACAAGCAGGAATAAAACGAGTTATCTATTCTGAAAAATACCGTTTGGAAGATGGTGTCAATCTACTGAAGAAAGCCAACATAGAAGTTATATATCTAACTACAAACGAATAATACAAATATGAAACCTTCTACTTCACGTTTTATACCCCTGTTCTTTGCCATATTCCTTGTAATAGGGATTGGTATAGGAACTTTTTACGCCAATCATTTTTCCGGGAATAAACTGGGAATCATCAACACTTCCTCCAATAAACTAAATGCTTTATTGCGTATCATAGAGGAAAGGTATGTAGATACGGTAAAAATCGGGGAGCTGGTAGAAGATGCCATGCCACAAATACTAAAAGAATTAGACCCACATTCCTCATACATCCCGGCTTCTCATTTAGAAGCGATGAATAACGAATTAAAGGGTTCCTTTGGTGGCGTCGGTATTCAGTTTAATCTCGTAGACGATACTGTACGTGTCAACAAAGTTACCAAAGGAGGACCTTCTTATCGTTCCGGTATCATGGCTGGCGACAGAATAGTAGAAGTTGACGATACACTTTATGTCGGGAAAAATATCAACAGTGAGCTTATCATGAAAAAGCTCAAAGGAGAGATTGGCACAAAAGTGAAAATCGGAGTAGTACGTAAAGGAGAAAAAGGAATATCTCGTTATACAGTTATTCGTGGAAATATTCCGGTAAAGAGTGTTGATGCAGCGTATATGATAGACGAGAACTTCGGATATATCTGTATCAATAAATTTGGAGAAACTACTTATCCGGAATTGCTCATAGCATTGGCAAAATTGAATAATGAAGATTGTAAAGGCATCATCATAGATTTGCGTTCTAATACGGGAGGATATATGGAGCCTGCTATTCAAATGGTGAATGAATTCTTACCAAAAAATCGTTTAATCGTTTACACACAAGGCAACAAAGTAAGTCGAGAAAACTTTACATCCAATGGTACCGGAAGCAATCCAAACATTCCGCTTGTGGTATTAGTAGATGAGAACTCCGCTTCTTCAAGCGAAATATTCACCGGTGCTATTCAAGACAATGACCGTGGAACAATCGTCGGAAGACGAACTTTCGGGAAAGGGCTCGTACAGCAACCTATCGAATTTAGTGATGGTTCTGCCATTCGTTTAACTATTGCTCGTTACTATACTCCTTCGGGAAGATGTATCCAGAAACCTTATCAGAAAGGAAAAGAAACCGAATACGAACTGGATATCATCAATCGTTTTCAACACGGAGAATTTTTCTCAGCCGACAGCATCAAACAAGACACAGCAGAAGTATATCATACACGTCTGGGCAGAAAAGTATATGGTGGCGGTGGCATCATGCCGGATATCTTTGTCCCTAAAGACACCATCGGTTATACCTCCTATTACGGACAAGCACAACAAACAGGCTTACTGTATCAATTTATTTTAGAGTATATAGATAAGAATAGAGAAAAATTGAACAGCTATAATTCCCTTGAACAACTCCAAAAGCATCTCCTTCGCCAAGGACTTGTTCAACAGTTTGCAAATTGGGCTGATAAGAAAGGATTGAAACGAAGAAACAATCTTATTTCTAAATCACACAAACTATTGGAAAAGGCTGCTTTACGATATATAATCGAGAGTGTACTGGATGCGGAGGAAATGATAAAGTATCTCAATCAAAGCGACAGTGAAGTGCAAAGAGCATTAGAGGTGTTAAGAAAAGGAGAATCATTTCCTAAAACAAATCCGAAATTGCCTGCTGTTTCCTCTAAAAAGCCTATATAATGGACAAGAAAGAGTTGCGTCAACATATTAAGGAGAAAAAAAAGACTTTTGAAGAAACAACTCTGAAAGTCTGGTCTGAATCTCTATTTCAGCATATAGAGAAACTACCGGAGTTTATAGCAGCCGATACCGTGTTTCTCTATCACTCGATGAAAGGAGAAGTATATACACATACTTTTATAAATAAGTGGTACAAAGAAAAGAATATCATACTTCCCGTCGTAAAAGAAGACAACTTGGAGTTACGTTTTTTTGAAGGAGAGGACTCTCTCTATCTTAGCGACTACGGTATTTTAGAACCAGCAGGAAAGAAATTAGATGATTTTCGTCAAATACAACTATCGCTTATACCAGGAATAGCTTTTGACAAGAAAAAAAACAGATTGGGAAGAGGAAAAGGTTATTATGACCGAACATTACCATTGCTCAACAGCTATAATGTTGGAATTTGTTTCGATTTTCAGTTGGTAGAAAAAGTCCCCACCGACCCTTTTGACCAAAAGATGGATTGTCTTTGTACGGAGAACGGTTTTATTCATTAACCAAAGAATAAAATGGCTAAGTTGCTTTTTCGTTGTTGGAATTGGTGTAAACGTTTTCCTCACAGACGCGGTTATGGTGTACATTCTCCCACTGATTTTTTCTTTATAACATCTGTCATTTACGAGCATTTACCTTTTTATGCTTATGCTTCACTTCGTAAAAAAATCAAGGATGAAAACATAAGTCCTTATTATCGCGAAAAAATAAACCGACTTCTTCTAAGAATTACCAATTACAAACAGCCACGGAATATCATTGAAATAGGAACAAAAGATGGTATACACACCCTCTTCCTCCATGCGGGGAAACCTTCGACTCAAATCTTTACATTTGACAGTAATATCTCCAAACATACAGAAAATAGTCTTCTTCCCTATCCCAATATAGTCTATCAAAACATAGACCGTTTGTCTTCTGTTATGAAGAAATTGGAATATATAGACTGTATTCACATCGCCGATATATCGGACTATAACAAGTGGTTAGAGTTGCTCCTTCCGTATATAGATAAACAGACTTACATCATCATATCCAAACCTCACGAAAATAAAATCAAAACTCAATGGTGGAAAGAACTGATTACAGATGAGCGTACTCGCATCAGTTTCGACCTTTACGAACTTGGCATTATCTTTTGTGATACCAAAAGAGTCAAGAAAAACTATATTGTAAATTTCTTCTAAAACATCATATTATGAAAAAAAGCTGGATATACACGCGCACCGGTGACAAAGGCACGACTTCTTTAGTCGGCGGAATACGAGTATCGAAGACGCATACACGTCTTGAAGCATACGGAACCATTGACGAGCTAAGTTCACACATCGGCTTACTTCTTACCTATCTCACAGAAGAAGAGGATTTAGCATTACTTACTTATATACAACACAAACTCTTCTCTGTGGGTTCTTATTTAGCAACAGATATTACGCAAACAACTATCAATGTAGCCAGTGAAGTATCCGAAGAGAGTATAGAACGCATAGAGAAAGCCATAGATAAAATAGACAATGCTCTCCCAACCCTGAAAGCATTTATCTTGCCCGGAGGAAACCGCAGCTCTGCCGCATGTCATGTATGTCGTACAGTTTGCAGAAGAGCAGAACGTCGTATTCTTGCCATAGAGGAACAAGAAGATGCCACCATCGACGAAAGAGTAAAACGTTTTGTCAACAGACTGTCCGATTATTTCTTCATTCTGGCGAGGAAGTGTAACTATTTAACAAATACGCCCGAAATTTATTGGGACAAAGAATGCAGATGAGTTTTATTTATATATTTTTGCCGCTCGAACAAACTCCTAATTATTTGGGAACTAAAAGGTAAATAAGTATAACATAAAAACCGAAAAACACTATGTATTGGACATTAGAGTTGGCTTCGAAATTGGAAGATGCACCATGGCCCGCAAGCAAAGATGAGTTGATTGATTATGCCATGCGTTCGGGTGCTCCATTAGAAGTGATAGAAAACTTACAAGAAATAGAGGATGAAGGAGAAGTGTACGAAAGTATCGAAGACATTTGGCCCGACTATCCCAGCAAGGAAGATTTCTTCTTCAACGAAGAAGAGTACTAAAATGCAAAACTTGACTGAGATTTTCATCTGACTTTATAAGGAACGGTTTATATCGTTCCTTTATTTATCCTAAACCCGTATGATGGAAAAACTATCATACATAAATATAACAGACAATGAAAAGAACCCTGTTTTTATTACTCGCATTGGTGAGTTTGAATATTGCATGCAATACAAATGCTCAAAGTAAAAAACGCGCAGAGAACAACAAAACCATAAATTTGGACAAGGCGACTTTCCTAACAAAAGTTTTCGACTTTGAGAAGAACAATAGTTGGAAGTATTTGGGCGACAAACCTGCCATCATAGATTTTTATGCAACATGGTGTGGACCTTGCAGACAACTCTCTCCTCGTTTGGAAGAAATTGCCAAAGAATACGACGGCAAAATTTACGTTTATAAAATAGATGTAGACAAAGAACCTGCATTAGCCAAAGCTTTCGGCATCACAAGTATCCCTACCATACTTTTTGTTCCGATGAATGAAATACCGCAAATTTCACAAGGTGCGCTTTCGAAAGAGGACTTAAAGAATACGGTAGACAATTTCATGCTAAAGAAGTAATCATTTTCTTTACTCAAGCGGATAGTACCCCTTACATAGGTATTATCCGCTTTTTCTTTTACCCATAAAAGGCAACCTGCCGTAATGCAAGGGTATATTCTCATCGGTGTATAATGAACGAAGTTACTCGAAAATTTATTCTCTCCCATCTGGAAGACGATGTACGTTTGCTGGCATTGAAAACCAAGAAGTCCGACGAGTTGGATATGACTTGGGCTTTGCAGCAAATAAGCGGTTATCAGATTGCACGAAAGAAAGTACCGACATGGGCGAAATACACAGACATACATTATCCACGCCACTTGTCGCTGGAACAATGTTCGTCGGAAGATACGGCCGTTTACAAATCCACATTGATGCACGGTAAGTCTTTCGTAGACCTGACAGGCGGTATGGGTGTAGACTGCGCATTCATCAGCAAACACTTCGAACGGGCAGACTATATAGAAAGACAGGAAGAGCTTTGCAAATTGGCAAGACACAATTTTGCCCTGTTGTCGGTACCACACATCGAGGTGCATCATACGGATACCATTGCTTATTTAGAACAAATGCCATCTGTAGATTGGATATTGATAGACCCGGCACGGCGCAACGACAAAGGAGGAAAGACAATTCTCGTTTCCGACTGCGACCCGAATGTTGCCGCCCATGAAGAGTTGTTGGTTTCCAAGGCAAAAAAGGTAATGGTCAAACTCTCTCCCATGCTGGATATAACAGCTATTCTTAACGAACTGCATCACATAGCCGAAATACATGTTGTTTCCGTAAAGAACGAGTGCAAAGAGTTGTTGCTCGTACTGAACAAAGAAACGCTGACTGACAAGGAGAAGACACCTATCGTTTGTCGACAGTTGGATAGCGGTTTTTCTACGGAAACATTCTCTTTCTGTCCCAAGGAAGAAGAACAAGCACCCTTGATACTTGCCGAAGAACCGAAGACCTACTTATACGAACCGGGAAGTGCTGTACTTAAAGGAGGAGCTTATAAACTACTGTCTGCACGTTACGAGGTGGAAAAACTTCATCTCCACTCCCATCTATATACTTCATCAAACTTGAGAGAGTTTCCGGGACGTCGTTTCAAGGTAGAGAACGTATTGCCGTACGATAAAACAATCATCCGATATATTTCCGAAAATATATCCCAAGCAAATGTCACGACAAGAAACTTTCCATTAAAAGCCGACGAACTGAAAAAGAAGTTGAAAATAAAGGACGGAGGAGGAATTTATCTATTTGCTACAACGTTGAAGAGCAATGAAAAGACACTACTGCTCTGCCACAAAATATAAGCATAATCTTATTTAGTATAGTAATAAATAGAGCTTTAGAGTGCAAATAGTGAAACATTTGCATAGAGCGAGATTGTAATCTTTATAATTTTGTACTGTAAAACAAACATAATACTAAAACAAGAAGAATATGATTAGTCAAAAATTACAACATGCATTCAATGCACAAATAAATGGTGAAATGTGGTCTTCAAATCTTTATCTTTCTATGTCTTATTATCTTGCAAAAGAAGGATACGAAGGTTTTGCGAAATGGTTGAAGCTGCAATCACAAGAAGAACTCGAACACGCTTACACCCTGGCAGACTTCGTGGTTAAACGCGGTGGCGAAGTAAAAATAGAAAAGATTGACGTAGTTCCTCAAGGCTGGGGCTCTCTGCTCGAAGTTTTCGAACATGTATTCAACCACGAATGCAAAATCTCTGCCATGATTAACGATTTGCTCGATATAGCTACTGCAGACAGAGACAATGCCGCTCAAGACCTTTTGTGGACTTATGTTCGCGAACAAGTGGAAGAAGAAGCTACGGCGCAAGGCATCGTTGAGAAGTTGAAACGTTGCAAAGACCATGCAGGCATTCTTTACTTGGACGACAAGTTGGGCGAAAGAAAGTAAACATCATTTCATAGCAATAAGAGGAAGAGGTATTTCGATATGAAATACCTCTTTTTTGTAGCCTTATTTTTGGGGGATACCGTTCTATGCTTCAACATGTCACAAACCTCGACTGTTCCTGCATAAATATACACTTCTCCTCATAACTTCGTAAACTCAAAAACTCGCCCCTTCAAATTGACAACATGTTGCCAATTTGATAACAACATGTACGCAAGTTGATAGCATCATGTTGTCATCGCGATAGCAACATGTTCTTATCGCGATGACAACAGCGTCAAAGAATGTTAACATCATAATCGC
>JBGXXU010000094.1:0-5942 GCA_041814865.1 Phocaeicola sp.
TCAAGTTGATAGCATCATGTTGCTATCGCGATGAGAACATGTTGCTATCACGATAGCAACAGCGTCAAAGAATGTTAACATCATAATCGCATCGAGAGGGCATTACAGAGGCATTTCTTCTCCGTCAAAAAAATGAGTTTCCCGAGTATATAAATAAGTATGACAAGCAGGTATTTCCTCTATCGAATTGCATGTAAACAAACTTCCGTTCGTGTGAAAAATCCCGTTTGAACAGTAAACCTATACCAAGCGATATAAACACACTAAAAACAGAGTCTGTTTTTTACTTGACCGAAAAGCAGTACCTTTGCACCTCATTTACAACAGATATAAAGAATAAGGCATGATTACAGTTACGAACCTTGCAGTTCAATTTGGGAAAAGAGTACTCTACAACGACGTGAACCTGAAGTTCACCAACGGAAATATATACGGTATCATCGGAGCAAACGGTGCGGGAAAATCCACATTTCTGCGTGCCATCTCGGGAGAATTGGAACCGACGAAAGGGAGCATCGCACTCGGACCGGGTGAGCGTATGTCCGTATTGAGCCAAGACCACTTCAAATTCGACACATTCACCGTACTCGATACCGTGCTGATGGGACACACCGTACTGTGGGACATCATGAAACAACGTGAGGAACTCTATGCCAAAAGCGAATTTACGGACGAAGACGGCATGAAAGCTTCCGAACTCGAAGAACGTTTTGCAGAACTCGAAGGTTGGAATGCAGAAAGCGATGCAGCTATTCTCCTGAGCGGTTTGGGTATCAAAGAAGACAAACATCATACGCTTGTGGGCGAATTGAGCGGTAAAGAAAAAGTACGCGTAATGCTGGCGCAAGCCTTGTTCGGCAATCCCGACAACCTCTTGCTCGACGAGCCGACAAACGACCTCGACATGGAAACCGTAACATGGCTCGAAGACTATCTTTCCAACTTCGAACACACCGTGCTCGTGGTAAGTCACGACCGCCACTTTCTCGACTCCGTTTGTACACACACAGTAGATATAGACTTCGGTAAGGTGAATATGTTTGCCGGCAACTACAGTTTTTGGTACGAGTCCAGCCAGTTGGCTTTGCGTCAGCAACAAAACCAAAAAGCCAAAGCAGAAGAAAAACGCAAGGAACTCGAAGAATTCATTCGCCGTTTCTCTGCCAATGTGGCAAAATCGAAACAAACCACCAGTCGCAAGAAGATGTTGGAGAAACTCAATGTCGACGAAATACAACCCTCCTCGCGCAAGTATCCGGGTATTATATTCACAATGGACAGAGAACCGGGCAATCAAATCCTCGAAGTATCCGGACTGCGCGCCGTTGCCGACGACGGAACTGTACTTTTCAGCGATGTAAACTTCAACGTGGAAAAAGAAGACAAGATAGTTTTCCTCAGCAAAAACCCGCGCGCCATGACGGCTTTCTTCGAAATCATCAACGACCGTCGCAAAGCACAAGCAGGACATTACAACTGGGGTGTCACGATAACCACAGCTTATCTGCCATTGGACAATACGGAGTATTTCGAAAACGATTTGAATCTCGTGGATTGGCTCGGACAATTCGGTGAAGGCAACGAAGTTTACATGAAAAGCTTCCTGGGACGCATGTTGTTTTCCGGCGAAGAAGTACTGAAAAAAGCCAACGTTTTGTCCGGAGGCGAGAAGATGCGTTGCATGATAGCACGCATGCAGTTGCGCAATGCCAACTGCTTGATACTCGATACTCCGACCAATCACTTGGATTTGGAGTCGATACAGGCATTCAACAACAATCTGAAAATATACAAAGGCAATGTACTCTTTTCGTCGCACGACCACGAGTTCATACAAACCGTAGCCAATCGCATCATCGAACTGACACCCAACGGTATCATCGACAAAATGATGGAATACGACGAATACATATCATCCGAACACATCAAAGAAATGCGCCAGCGTATGTATGGCGAATGACAAGATACAAACGTATATCGACAAAATCCCCTCGTCGCAATTTACTGTACGGTTCACAGTGTTGCGACGAGGGGATTTTTCTTTGTTTTCATCTCCATATATCGTCTGCAATAAAGCAAGACGGGACAAGCCGGTCGAAGTTGTTCTGACATAATTTTGTTGTAACAAAACGCCAGATTCCGGCGAGACAGTTTTTCCTCTTATATAATATATGTATAGGCAATACTGACTATCTTTGTAGAAAACCATTAAAGTAATACAACATGACCCTACAACAGATAGAATACATCATAGCCGTAGACGATTTCCGCCATTTTGCCCGTGCAGCCAAACATTGTAACGTAACACAGCCTACCCTCAGTGCCATGATACAGAAATTGGAAGAAGAGTTGGGAGCAAAGATATTCGACCGCACTCGCCAACCGGTGGTTCCAACGGAAGTAGGCGCACTCGTCATAGCCCAAGCACGTCAAGTTTTGGCAGAAGCTTCGCTTATCAAGAACATCGTGGACGAAGAGAAAAACGTCTTGTCGGGTAGTTTCAATCTGGGTATTCTGCCTACAATAGCCCCCTATCTGTTGCCTCGCTTCATATTGCCGTTCATGCGCAAATATCCTCAACTGGACTTGCGAGTAATGGAAATGAAAACCAACCGAATAAAAGAAGCCTTGCTCACCGGCGAAATAGACGGCGGTATCGTGGCAACACTCGACGGCATGGAAGAATATGCCTGCTATCCGCTATTCTACGAAGAGTTTTTCGTGTACGGTGCCAAAGGAAATGCGTTGGCTGAAAAAGAAGTCATCAAGACTTCGGATTTACAGAAAGAACAACTCTGGCTATTGGACGAAGGGCACTGCTTCCGTGACCAAATGGTGAAGTTTTGTCAAATGAAAAACGCATCGCAAAGTCAGTTATCTTACAGACTGGGAAGCATGGAAACTTTCATGCGAATGGTAGAAGGCGGCAATGGCATCACTTTTATTCCGGAGTTATCCGTATTGCAGTTGTACGACAAACAGCGCGAGTTGGTACGTCCCTTTGCCGTACCTCGCCCCGCGCGTCAAATATCTTTGCTCACGAACAAGCAGTACATTCGTCGCAATCTGTTGACGGTATTGATAGAAGAAATTCGCAAAGCCGTACCGGACAGCATGCACCATCTGAAAGCCAATCAACAACAAATCTAAAGACTTGTCGAGTCAAGAAAACAGAGGGAGAGCCACAACAAAAACGGCTCTCCCTCTGCTGTTTAACAAACACACCTCTTTCATCGACATACCTATATAGGTTTTCTCTATTGGTCATTAGATATTATCAATAGAAAAAGTTGTTCGTCTCCGATATTTTCCCTATACTTTTGTCACACGAAAACGAAACAAATAACTTTAATAAAACAAATAAGATTATGCAACCAATCATCAACTCATTGATGCCTGAATTCAAAGTACAGGCATACCGCAACGGTAAATTCGAAACAGTATCAAACGAAGACGTAAAAGGCAAGTGGGCTATCTTCTTTTTCTATCCTGCCGACTTCACTTTCGTTTGTCCTACCGAATTGGCAGATATGGCAGAAAAGTACGAAGCATTCAAAGCTATGGGTGTAGAAG
Organism: Phocaeicola sp.; assembly: GCA_041814865.1. GTDB lineage: Bacteria > Bacteroidota > Bacteroidia > Bacteroidales > Bacteroidaceae > Phocaeicola. Next base: position 3,574 of record JBGXXU010000094.1, read on the forward strand.
TTTACTCTGTAAGCACAGACACTCACTTCGTACACAAAGCATGGCACGATGCCTCCGAAACTATCCGTAAGATACAATATCCTATGTTGGCAGACCCCACAGGTGTATTGAGCCGTGGTTTCGGTGTGTATATCGAAGAAGCCGGTTTGGCTTATCGCGGTACTTTCCTCGTTGACCCGGAAGGTCGTATCAAAATTGCTGAAATTCAAGACAACAGCATCGGTCGCAACGCAGACGAATTGTTGCGCAAAGTAGAAGCAGCTCAATTCGTGGCATCGCACGACGGCGAGGTTTGTCCTGCCAAGTGGAAGAAAGGTGCAGACACTTTGAAGCCCAGCATCGACCTCGTTGGTAAAATCTAAAAAACATTGATTTAAGGGCTTCTATGCAACATAATGTCTGCATAGGAGCCCTTTTTGTATCCATTCACCGCATAAAACTATTCTCTAAACACATATATCTATGTTAGATTCCGCAATACTCTCACAAGTGCGTACCGTATTCGAAGCACTTGATGCAAACTATACTTTCCAAGTAAAAGCCGACGAACAACACGAGTCTTACAATGACCTGATTTCTTTTCTCGAAGACTTGTCACAATGCTCAAACCGTCTGAACGTAGAGAAATTACCTGCTTCAGCAGGCGATTTACACTTTGCACTGCTCAAAGACGGTGTTCCCACAGGAATTTCTTATCGCGGAATACCGGGCGGACATGAATTCACATCTCTCCTCCTGGCAGTGCTCAATGCCGATGGAAAAGGAAAAAACTTGCCCGACGAAGGCATCGTGCGTCGCATTCAAGCATTGCACACACCCATTCAGCTGCAAAGCTATATTTCGCTGACATGTACCAACTGTCCCGAAGTAGTACAAGCGTTGCAAATCATTTCCTTATATAACAAAGGTATCACACACGAGTTGGTAGATGGTGCCTTGTTTCAGGAAGAAGTAGATGCACGCAAGATACAAGCCGTTCCCACAGTCTTTGCCAACGGACAACAACTGTCTGTGGGGAAAGCAGACTTGGCTCTCCTCTTGGGTAAGCTGGAAGAAACTTTCGGCAGTGCACCAACGCAAAGCGATACAATCAAAGAATACGATGTTGTCGTATTGGGCGGTGGTCCTGCCGGTGCTTCTGCCTCCATCTATTCGGCACGCAAAGGATTGAAAGTGGCAGTCGTGGCAGAGCGCGTGGGCGGACAAGTGAAAGACACGGTAGGCATCGAAAACCTTGTATCCGTACCGTACACCACAGGAACCGAATTGGCTGACAATCTGCGTACACACATGAGCAAATATCCGATAGATATACTCGAACATCGCAGTATCGAAGCCGTGAACTTCGGTGGAGCAAAGAAAGAAATCCGTGTGAAAGGCGGTGAAACTTTCGTGGCTCCTGCCGTTGTCATAGCCACAGGAGCAGGATGGCGTAAACTCGGCGTGGAAGGAGAAAGCAAATACATCGGTCGCGGTGTGGCTTTTTGTCCCCACTGCGACGGACCGTTCTATGCAGGCAAACACGTAGCCGTGATAGGCGGAGGCAACTCGGGCGTGGAAGCAGCCATCGATTTGGCAGGAATTTGCAGCAAGGTGACACTCTTGGAGTTTGGCGACACATTGAGAGCCGATGGCGTGTTGCAGGAAAAAGCACGTTCGCTCTCCAACGTGGAAATCTTTACTCTCAGTCAGACGACAGAGGTTATCGGAGATGGAGAAAAAGTAACGGGATTGCGCGTCAAAGACCGTTCTACGGACGAAGAGCGCATCGTGAATTTAGATGGTGTGTTTGTGCAAATCGGACTTTCGGCAAACTCCGCTCCTTTTGCCGACGCTGTGGAACGCACTCCACAAGGCGAAATCGTAGTGGATGCCCACTGTCGCACCACTGTGAAAGGCGTTTATGCAGCAGGCGATGTAACGACAGTCCCCTACAAACAAATCATGATTTCGATGGGCGAAGGAGCCAAAGCGGCACTTTCCGCATTCGAAGACCGTATACGCGGTATTATAGGCTGACAACAACTATTTCTGTATGACTAACGAGAAGGTGATATGCTTTTGAAAGAGCATATCACCTTTAATTTTTCCCTTCCTTTTTGAGAAAAACAACAAGAAAGTCGGCACAAAAGAGAATTTACCCCTTATCACATAATAAGAGAAAAAGACATAAACAAGTTACCAAAATCTCAGAGCTCCGCTACGCAAAACATTTCTTCTCGTACCTCGTCAACTCTCAAACTTAGAACTTCAAACTGATAACATATTGCCGATTTGATAACAACATGTTGTCAAGTCGATAGCATCATGTTGCTATCGCGATAAGAACATGTTGCTATCGCGATGACAACAGCGTCAAAGAATGTTAA
>JBGXXU010000095.1:0-7978 GCA_041814865.1 Phocaeicola sp.
GCGATGCTATACACGAATGTAGTATCTCCCTTTTCGTTCACGGTTTCTTTCACGCCATGGTGTGTTTCGCTCCACCAACGGTTGTAGATGCGGTTGTCGTGGTTGCCCGCCGCAGATACTGCCGCTTTGTAGAAGTCGGGATACATGAACATCGCCGCCGTAGACATAAAGCCACCGCCGGAGTGTCCGTGAATACCTACTTTGTTGATGTCGATGAACGGATGACGTGCCGCCAATTGTTCTACCGCCGACTTGTGGTCTGCCAACGGATAGTCGCGCAGATTGCCGTAACCGTAGTTGTGATACCACTTGGAGCGAGCGGGGTGACCGCCGCGATGTCCTACCGTCACCACGATAAAGCCTGCTTGTGCCAATCTATCGGTACGCACAGCCATACGTGTGAAGTAGTGTTGTACGGATTCCACTTGCGGACCCGGATATACATATTCTATTATAGGATAAACTTTCGTAGAGTCGAAGTTGTAAGGTTTGTACATCACACCGTAAAGGTCTGTCACACCGTCGGCGGCTTTCACCGTGAATGTTTCCGGGTGTTTATAACCTGCTGCAAAGAGTTGCGAGAAGTCGCTCTTTTGCAAACTCATCACTTTTTTGCCATGACGGTCGAGCAAGTCTGTTGCCGGTACTGTGTTCACACGCGAATAATTGTCTACCACATAAAGCGCATCGTCGTCCATTTGTACGGAGTGGAAGAAATTGCCTTTCGTGATTTGACGCATCGAACCGCCATTGAGGTTTGCGCTATACAAGTGTTGATAGTAAGGATTTTCTCCTTTTTCACGTCCGTTGGCAATGAAATATACCGTACGTGTGGCAGGGTCTATATTCACGATGCGTTCCACGTGCCATGCACCTTTGGTGATACGATTGAGCAGTTTGCCCTGTTCGTTGTAGAGATAAAGATGTGCCCAACCGTCGCGCTCGCTCCATTGGATAAATTCTTTACCACCACCGAGTACATGAATGGGGCGTGTCTCCTGATAAGTATTCATGCGCTCCTTCACGATGGGCACGATGCTGTCTTGTCCTATGGTGTAAGTACACACGTCTATGCGATGCAAATCTCTGCTGCGACGTGTCAGGAAGAAGCGGCTGTTGTCGCCTTGCCATACGGCGTGATAAAACTCCTTGTCGCGGTCGCTTTGTTTGTAAGGACGGTATTCCAGGTGGAGTGTTTGGTCTTTCCAAGCCGATACTTTGATTTCCTTACGCGTATTTTTCTCCATGTCGAAGATGTACAAGTGTTCTTCCGGTGCATTGGGTTCGCCTGCCATGTGATACTTGTATGTTTCGAGTGTGGGGCGCGGTTCGCTCAAGGCATTGATGACCCACAACTCCTTTACCTTGCGATTGTCTTCTATCGTCAAGGCGAAATGCTTGGAATCCGGCGACCACATACCATACACACCGCGACGCTTACCGTTGCAAAGCGTGTCTGTGCTGGAGATGCTGTAAGGGATACCGTAACCGAAGTCGGGCATACCGTCTTTGGTCAATTGCACTTCCACGATGGTGCTGTCTTTCTCATCCTTTTGTGCTTTGCGATAGTCCTCCATGCTCATCTTGTAGAGGTTGCAATCTTTGGCATAAACCACCGTTTTCTTGTCGGGCGATACGGAAGCCCAGTCCAGTCGCTTGGGTTCTTTCTCTTTGTCCTTGATATATTCCAGTTTATTGCTGCCGAGATGATATTCGAAGTAATAACGTTTTTTCTCCGGAGCAGCTCCCGGTTTTTCGGGTTTGTCGTCTTTCGACGAGGTGACGTAGAAGGTAAACTTCTTGCCATCTTCCGATGCTTTCAACTCTCGGATAGGCAACTGGCGCGCTTCGAACGGGTCGCCCATGATTTTCGTAATCTGTGCTGCCAAGTCATCGAGGTCGAACAACAGCCGACTGCTCTTTGTCGCCGGGTCTACGATGTACCACTGTTTGCCGTCGGACGTCTTGTATTCATACCAGAACTTTCCCCCTTTGCCGAAAAAATGCGGGTCGATAGTCGTGGAGAACAGCATGTTTTGCAGTTTCGTCCCGGAGAATTTCTCTGCTTGAAGGTAATCCGGGTTTCTTTGCTGCGCATAAGTGTTGCCGAAAAACAGCGCACCTATCGCAAGAAGACTTAAAGTTATTTTTTTCATAAATAGAGATTTTATGATTTGAGAATGAATGTATAAGCGCAAAGGAACGTATTTTCTTGCGATTTGCAAAAGAAAAAAGCCGAATGTTGTCCCAAGCAACAATGACCGCAAGTCTCTCTATCCGTACTTATGACTGCTCTTCCGGCTATGCAATGCTCACGATTCGAGGAATAAAGCCAGGCACAAAAGCGCGCGGAAAAAGTGCGTCTCGATATATAACTCTATACATTCCATATATAATAAGGTATAAAGAAAAGACACTCCCCCTCGTAACTTATTAACTACCGAACTTAGAACTTCAAACTGATAACATATTGCCGATTTGATAACAACATGTACGCAACTTGATAGCATCATGTTGCTCTCGCGATAGCAACATGTTCTTATCGCGATGACAACAGCGTCAAAGAATGTTAACAACATAATCGCATCAGGAAGGCATCGTAGAGGCGTTTTCATCTCGTCAAATTCTCATGTCGATAAGGCATCGTACCTCTTCCCGGCATGGTATACGCAAAAAAAATCCTCCCGCAATTGCTTGCGGGAGGATACTCACCCTGTTTCCGGTGGGTTAGTTTTGTATCAACAGTTTGTTGTTGTTTATTTCGGTTTGCGGCAACTTGTGGATATTCTCGATATCGTTCAAGTCTTTTTTCAATACCACAGCATGGTTGGTTTCTTCGCCGGTTATGCCCGGAGTTCTATCCACCAAAACTTTCCAGCGTCTCAAGTCGAACCATGTGGTACCTTCGCCCCAGAGTTCCAAACGACGTTGCATACGTACCTGTTCGCGAAGTTCTGCTTGCGTACTTGCCACTACAAAATCCGCATCGCGCGAAGCCATGAAAGCTTTCAGTTTATCAGCGGCATCCGTCAGCTTGTTCAGTTCCACGAGTGCTTCTATCTCGAGCAAGATGGGGTCTTGCACTCTGATGTAGACGTAGTCCGTGTTGACTTCGTCTTTGCCTTTCGTCGTAAACTTCAACGAGATGTAGTCGTAGTCATAGACCTTTCCTTCCTTGTCCACATAATTTTCGAAACCTACCTTCTTCGCGATATCGGGATAATCCGCATTGTTCACGAACAACGTTCTGCGTACGTCTTTCGGTCCCATTTGGGCATAAAGCCAGTTGTGTATTCCCTTGTACTGACCTCTTCCTGCATAAAAGTTGATGGTGTTATCCATGTGCGAATAGAAGGAAGCCCACAGAGTTGCGGTTACAGGTGTCACATCAAATCCCCACAAGACATCTGCATTGCCGACATTCCATGATGGCGGGAAGCGCAAAACCTCGTCGCTGCCACCCTCCTGAGCTATCACGGCATACTTCTGTACATTCTCCCAGTCTTCCATAGACGCGTAAGCCTTAGCTAAATAAGCAGCTGCCACAGCTCTGTCCACATCTGTACGTTTAGTGGTCACAACACCATGTTCCACAGCGAAAGTCAGGTCTTCGATGATACGTTGGTAGGTTTCTTTGAGCGTGGAACGTGCCAACTTCTCATCTTCAGGCTTCAAAGGCAGGGGCACACCCAGCTTGTCTTCGTTTCCGACATAAGTCACCTGATAGAAATTTGCCAAGTGGAAGAATGCCACACCTCTCAAGCCTACAGGAGCAGCTTTTGCCTGAAGCTTCGCCGCATCTGTCGTTTCTTCGGCGAAGTAGTCTGCCAGGATAAGGTTCGATTTGGCAATCACATCATACCATTGATTCCATGTACTGTTGGTACGACGGTAATCCGCACCGAAGTTGTCGAAATCGTAATCGTATCGGAACCACGAGGGTCTCAAATACGCCAAGTCGGCAGTCATCATATCGGTGGCAAGCTGGAATGCGCGCAGTCCGAAGTCGTCGTGCGAATTCCAATACTGTTGCAAGATGTTATAGCTGGCAGACAAAGACGCCGTTACCATGTTTTGCAAAACAGTGGGGTCTTTTGCCAGTTCCTTTTTTTGCTCTTCTGTGACATAGTTGTCTACTCCCGGTTGCAAGAAATCTTGACTACAAGAAGCCGTCAACGCCATAGTCGCACAGAACAGAGCTATTTTCTTCAAATTCTTCATAATCGTAAATTTTATGGTTTACAATGAAATGGCTATACCTCCGGATACGGTTCTGATGACACTCGCCTGAGCGTTGCTCGAAGTTCCGTACAAAGAAGTTCTCGGGTCGAAACCTTTTCTCTTCGAAAGCAAGAATACATTGTCTGCTGCCAAGTACACGCGCAACTTCTTCAAACCAAGTTTCGTAATGATGCTGTTCGGGAAAGTATAACCCAATGTCAAGTTACGGAGAGAGAGATAATCCGCCTTAGTAATAAACATATCGGAAGCACTAATCAACGCCTGATTACTCAATTGTACTCTCGGAATGTTTGTGTTCTTGTTTTCTGTGCTCCAGCTGTTCAAGATATCCTTGTGCCAGTTGCTCGCTTCAGACCTTCCGCTGTGCATCATGGCTTCATAACCCGCATCGCGCATGAGACCGCCAAGACGATAAGAGTATTGCATGGAGAAATCAAAGCCGTAAGCCGCAACGTTGATATCGAAACCACCTTCCAACTTAGGAATAGCAGAACCGATGAATTGTCTGTGTTTCATCGCACTTTCATACTTCGCGCTACCCATTACTTCGAATTCGCCGCTTGCATTCTTGAGCCAGTATTGCGAATCTCCGGTTTCGGGATTTACTCCCGCATACTTCACCATATAGAGGTCGCCGATACCGCCGCCTTCTTTCAGAATACGAGCTCCCGTAGGAATACCGTCTTCTTTGAAACGTTCGGGCAATTCGAGGATTTTGTTTTTGTACGAAGTACCATTCACACCTAAGCTAACTTCTACGTCTTTCGATGTATAAACGATACCTTTCAAGAGGAATTCGAAACCTACGTTTTGCATGCTACCCAAGTTCTTCGGTTCGAATGTGAAACCCGTAGTTTTGGAAACAGGCTCGTTGAAGAGCATGTCTGTTGTCTTTCTCTTGAAGAAATCAAATTCACCGGTCAATCTGTGGTCGAACAAAGAGAATTCCAAACCTGCACTGATGTTCAAGTTCTTTTCCCATGTGATTTCGGAGTTTCCTTTGTATGCTGCACCGAAAGAATAGTCGGTACCGTCGCTACCTACCGAGTAAAGATTGGTGTACGGAGTGTACATTCTGTATCCGTCCGTATCCAAGAGGTTATCGTTACCTTGTTCACCGATACTTGCACGTACTTTCAAAGAGTTCACCCATTTCACATCTTTCATGAAGCTTTCTTCTTTGATTCTCCAAGAAGCACCCAATGACCAGAACGTACCCCAGCGATTGTCGCGAGAGAAGATGGAAGAACCGTCGCGACGAATAGAACCGGAGAAGTAGTATTTGTCTTTGTAGTCACCGGTAAGCTGTGCGAAGTAACCTTCCACACGATAGTCGTATTGACCCGATGAAAGTTCCGTCATCTGTGCATAAGTGTTGAACTCCAAGCTTGTCGGTACCAGTGTTTTTCTCTTTTCGCCAGAAAGCGTATTGTAGTTGTTCGCATAGCTTTCGTGTCCGAGCATGGCTTGCAGCGTTACATCGCCAAACTTCTTGTCCCAAGTCAAGACTTGGTTCCAGTTGGTTGTGGTATTGATGTATCTGTATTTTCTAAGAATACCTCCGTAACCTACACCGTCGCCCATTACCGGATTGGTGAAACTGTTTTCACGAGAAGAGTAGTAGTAGTGAGAGAATGTAGTGTTGAACTTGAAGTTATAAGGCAAAGTCAAGTCGAAGCGTACATTGTTGGTCAGGTACAGACGTTCGTTGTTTTGTTTGTTCAAGTCTGTTTCCCCGATGATATTCTTATTCGGGCTGAACAATCTGTTGCCGTTGCTATTGACCGTCACGTCTTTCACACCGAGGTCGTAACGTTTGTTGCCGTTTTCATCCAAAAGAATCTGACCTGCGTCGTTGTGCAAGTACACCGGATAGATAGGAGGCATGGTACGCGTGAAGAAGAACACGTTGGAGAATGTTGTAGCCCCGGAATTACCGAAGTTGCCGGAAGTAACGGCAAGTTGTGAGCTGACAGACATTTTCAACCAACTGTAGAATTCCGTATCATAAGACATACGAGAGCTGATACGTTCGAATTCCGTATTGCGCGCATAGCCTTTGTCGTTCAGATAACCTACGGAGAAGTAAGTCTTGGACTTATCCGTGCCGCGTGTCAAAGAGAGGTTGTACTCCTGACGCATTTTCGGAGAAAGCAAATGTCCTGTCCAGTCATTAAACGAATCGGCATCTTCGTAGCGAATTACAGCGTTCGGATTCAATGTTCCGTCCGTAAGCACCACTTTGTTATAATCTACATTATAAATGTTGTAGCCCAAAACACCTATCAAGTCTTCCGTAGCTTTCGCATTTGCGGCTTCCAGACTCAAAGGTTTGTTTTTGCGAAGATGGAAGTCGTTTCTCATTGCTTCCCAATACTTGCGATAGAAATCGCCGGGGTTTCTCAACACTTCGTATTCGGGGACACCGCGTTGGTTTTCACCGATACGTGCTTCGAAATTGACAGAAGTCTGACCTTGCGAACCGCTTTTTGTCGTGATGATGATAACACCGTTGGCACCACGCGCACCGTACAATGCGGCAGAAGCAGCGTCTTTCAATACGCTGAGGTTTTCGATGTCGTTCGGGTTGATGGAGTTGATATTACCATCGTAAGGAGCACCGTTCAAGATGATAAGCGGAGAGCTCGATGCGTTGATAGAACCCATACCGCGAATACGGATGGTAGTACTCGAACCCGGCGCACCGCTCGAGCTGGAAACTTGAAGACCCGGCACCATCCCTTCGAGTGCTTTCACAGCATCGGGAGCTTGCACTTTGGAGATTTTCTTGGAATCGACCATTGCGGCAGCACCGGTAAACGAGCTTTTCTTTGCCGTACCGTACGCTACGACCAAGACTTCATCAATCATCTCGTTGTCGGGTTTCAGGACAATCTTCATAATGGATTTAATGGGTACTTCCTGAGTAGCCATACCAATATAAGATACTCGCAACATTTTTGCAGACGCAGGAACGTCGGTCAACGTAAAGTTACCGTTCATATCGGTAGTAGTACCTATCGTAGTATGTCCTACGACGATTACAGAAGCACCGATAACGGGTTCCCCGTCTTCCTCCGAAATTACGACACCTGTAATTTTCTGAGTCTGCGCAATCGCCATACTAAGCCCTACAAACAGGAAAGTAAGCAATAACATTAACTTCTTTTTCATAAGAGATTCTATTAGTTAAACATAAAGTGAATTAAGTGACTATTGAGGTTTTATTTCATATCATACGACTTTACTTTTCCGGATGCGTTCGGAGGTGCATCCGTTCTTTCTTCCTTAGTTATCATATAAGACATGTGCCAGCCAAGAAAGATAAGGTGAATAACGGCTTCGATGGTTCTGCATTCTTTTATAGTGTTTTTACTTTTTTACGCTTTCAAACATAGACTTTTTTATTTACAAAAAAAAGAATTGGTTGCTTTTTTTCGTTTCTCAATCACTTTTTGCCTCACACAGACCTTTTTTCGGATAAAAACAGAAATAATATGTCACGAAGAGGAGAAATGACAGAACTTTTCCGCTTTAATCTTTATAACATAAAAACCATTAAAGGAAAGCGAAAAGAGAGAGATGCGAAGAGAGAAATCCGCAGCGCGTCTGCGAGAAAATTTTTCGGCACGCTTTCTCCTTATTATACAATAGGAGAAAAGCGGGTGCCAAGGCAATACACGTCGAAGTTTTCTGCATACACATACAGTCTTCCTTCGTACCTCGTCAACTCAAA
>JBGXXU010000096.1:0-8452 GCA_041814865.1 Phocaeicola sp.
AAAACGAGACTCGAACTCGCGACCCTAACCTCGGCAAGGTTATGCTCTACCAACTGAGCTATTTCCGCAATGCTAAGAATAATATGTGAAGGAAATGAGACTCGAACTCACACGACATAACTGTCACTACCCCCTCAAAGTAGCGCGTCTACCAATTCCGCCATTCCTCCAATATGTCGAGCGGAAAACGAGACTCGAACTCGCGACCCTAACCTTGGCAAGGTTATGCTCTACCAACTGAGCTATTTCCGCTTGTTGCATTGAGATTTGGTAGTTGTTTCTCAATTGCGTTTGCAAAGGTAGGGCTTTTTCTGATTTGACCAAACAGTTTTTGTCTTTTTTTATCCTGTCTGCAATGCTTGTGAAGAATAGCCCTTGTCAATGTATTTATAATGAAAATAATATGCGAGTTTGGTCTGAATAACCGGTTTTCCCTGCGGAATTGCGGGGAGTGAAAGCTATTTGCTGAAAAATACTGGTTTACGACAGAACGATACCCGAATGAAAGTCTTTTATGTACCATTGTATTTTCCGGTATTTCGCTTGCGCAAAAGATATGTTGCGCAAGTCGATTTGATAGCAACATGTTGTCAAGTCGATAGCATCATGTTGCTATCGCGATGAGAACATGTTGCTATCGCGATGACAACAGCGTCAAAGAATGTTAACAACAAAACGCTGTCAGAATAGCTTCTCGACGGGATGAAAGAAAGCGTGCGAGGGCATGGAAAGGGCTATGTTCCACTCCTTGATATAATAGGAAGAAAGAGTATTCTCCTCATACTTTGTCAACCAAAAACTCTCTGTTTTATATATTTTGCATAGACGGCAAGGAAGTTGTCGGGTGTCTCATCGTCGGACGTGAAACTTGGTACTGAGTTTTATATAGAGGTGATAATGGCTACCGCAAAAACTTTCTTTACTTTTGCATCTAAATAATGAATGAAATCCCTATGAATCAGCAGCCCCGTTTTATCCGTGTAAAGGATAAATTGTTAGACCTTTCCGAGCCTTTGGTGATGGGTATCCTTAATATCACGCCGGACTCGTTTTATGCAGGCAGTCGTAAAGAAACAGAAACGGATATTTTGCAACGTGCGAGAGAAATAGTGGCACAGGGAGGACATATCATAGACGTGGGAGCTTACTCGTCGCGCCCCAATGCCGTTCATATTTCTACGGAAGAAGAGATGCAACGTTTGCGCATGGGCTTGCAGTTGTTGAGACGGGAACACCCCGATGCTATTCTTTCGGTAGATACATTTCGTTCGGATGTGGCACGCATGTGTGTGGAAGAGTTCGGTGTAGACATTATCAATGACATCTCCGGAGGGATGCTGGACGAACAAATGGCACACACAGTCGGTCAATTGGGAGTTCCCTATATCCTCATGCACATGAAAGGAACACCGCAAACCATGCAACAAAATCCTCATTATGAACAGTTGTTGCCGGAAATAGTCGGTTATTTTTCACAACGTATCATGGCTTTGCGCGAGCAGGGAGTGACGGATATTATTCTCGACCCCGGTTTTGGTTTTGCAAAAACTTTGGCACACAATTACGAACTGATGCAGCATCTGGAAGAATTGCACATCTTCGAGCAACCTCTATTGGTAGGTGTGTCCAGAAAGTCCATGATATATCATCTCATAGGCGGCACACCGTCGGACGCGCTTAATGGTACGACGGTATTACATACGGTGGCTCTGCTGAAAGGGGCGCATATTCTGCGAGTGCACGATGTGAAAGAAGCTGTGGAGACTGTCAGGATAGTGGAAACATTGAAAAAAGGCGTGACAACTTAAATATCCCATGAATTATGTTCTTTGAAGAAATACTTACCATAAAAGACTTGATAGATATACTCTTGGTGGCTTATCTATTGTACAAGAGTTACAAAATAATGAAGGAATCCGGCTCTATCAATGTCTTTGTCGGTATCTTGGTTTTTATCATTGTATGGATTTTGGTTTCTCAAATCTTCAAGATGCGTTTGCTTGGTGCCATTTTCGACAAAATGGTAAGTTTCGGTACCATCGGGTTGATTGTATTGTTTCAGGAAGATATCCGACGCTTCTTCCTAAATATAGGTAGTAAAGAAAGCAAACTCAATTTCTTCCGTTTGTTTCGCAACAGAAAAAAACAGGATTTCTCTCACGAGGAAATGCTTCCTGTGGTGATGGCATGTGCCAATATGAGCAGAGAGAAGGTCGGTGCGCTTATTGTTGTGGAACGTTCTTTACCTCTCGACGAAGTGGTGAAAACGGGCGATGTGATAGATGCCGGTATCAGCCAACGATTGATAGAAAACATCTTTTTCAAGAATAGTCCTTTGCACGACGGTGCCATGGTTATCAGCAACGGGCGTGTCAAAGCTGCCGGTTGTATTTTGCCGGTTTCGCACGACCTTAATATACCGAAAGACCTTGGACTTCGTCATCGGGCAGCGATGGGAATATCGCAAAAGAGCGACGCTTTGGTGATAATCGTCAGTGAGGAGACAGGCAATATCTCTATTGCGCACAATGGACGTTTTTACCTGGGACTTACACCGGAGAAGCTGGAATCTATGTTGACGGAGGGTGTGGAATAATCCTTTTCGTCAATTCATCATCAAACTCATGTAAGGGAGAGTTTTGTCGAAGATATCATTTGCCAATTGACGGATATCGCAGTGTGCGGCATCGGGAGTCACTGTTTCCAAGCGTTTGCATTGTCCTGCGGAGATATGAAATACGGCGTTGTTTTCGGCAATATCCTCATCGCCTGTTATTACGAAAGTTTGTTGCTTGTCGGGGTGTGCAAGGGCATAAAAGCGTAGCAATTCTTCTGCATTGATGATACGCAACATCCCGAAAGGAGAAGCCAAAAGACTCTCAGTTTCGAAAATATGCAGCTTCTTTTCGTCGTAAATTTTGAGAAGTTCTACTTTCATGCTTGTGCTCATGCGTTGGTCGCAGCTTATCAACTCCAAGACATAAACTTCTTCCGCACGCTCCGCGCAGAAAGCCAAAGCTACGATTTCATTGTCACGTTTACCCACATGTATTTTTCCCGAAGCCAAATTTAAGTCGGACAGTACGGCATCCATATCTTCGGGTGTGTGCAATACGGCACATGTTTTTTTGCGTAACTGTCGTGTATGGAAATCATGTACTTCGGAAAACAGGAACTCCTCCGTTGGTATGACTTGCATCTCCAATACCGGTAAGCGTTTCTGTTTATCGGCAAATGTTTGCGACGTGACGTATTTGCTCTCGTGTGCGAAGAGGGGAGCATATCCCATCTTTCCATAATAATCGAATAACCAATTCTCTGCCGGGATAAGCGTGGCTATGTGTACGCCACCGTCGTACATCTTGCGGTGTGCAGTGTACATGAGTTGTCGCATGATGCCTTTGTTGCGATAATCTTCATCGGTACATACTCCCGATACGTACGCCATATTCATGATAAAGCTTTTGTATAGGAACGGATAAGCTATGCGTTGCAATTGAGCGACGATACGTTCGCCATCTCGATGAACATCTGTGTTTTCGGGAGTGTATCGTTTGTCGAAGTAGAGTCGGATGAATGCATCTTCGTCGTTGAAAATTTTCTTCCAGAGTTCTTTGAGTTGTTCCAATTCAGTCTTCATGCAAAAGAACAGTGTATTTTTCGAGGAGCAATATAGGGTTGTATGAGAGCTTGGCTTTGCGCAAGCCTTCTATTCCTAAATCTTCTTCTCGGTTGATGTATGTGAAATGTTCGGGAATTTGTTGGGCAAATTCGTGGTTAATCATTGCGTAAGCTCCTTGTATTTCGCGATTGGCTTTTTCCACGCAGATATCGAAAGTGTTGGCATTTATAGGATTGCCGAAAGTGAACGCTGCTATTTCTCCATCAACGTACAATACTCCGCCCGTCAAATCCAATTCTTCAAAGTGCGTTAATGCGTTGGTCAATGATTGAAATTCGCTACGCAACGAAGTGTCTCCTTCTCCGCCATGTTCCATATACCATCGACGTTGAAGCGATAAACATTCTTCCATCAAATCGGGCGAGAGTGGGCGATATTCGTGGTTGGGATAAGTCGTTTTGAATTTGTTGATATGATTGCGTTTTTGTTGAAATTTCTTGCCGCTCAGTGTCGCCAAGTCTGTACGTAAATAGATATAGTCAGAACGGTCTCTGTTCAGTATGAATTCGAATTTTGCAGGGCAACCGTTTTTGACGATGTCTTGCACATAATTGCAAACACCCATCATTCGCAAGGGTTGTCCGTTGGCTTTGCAATCTTCGCGCAATAGAGCTATGGCACGACATACGCTGCCATCGCCTACGGGAAACATGTAATTGATTTCGCCTTCGTATTTGAAGCGGAAAAACAGGAAGTCTTCTTTTTCCGCAATTTCCGTATCGTAGAGAAAACGCCAACTGAAAAGATTGGAAAATGATAAGTCGCAGTTGCGTCTTTGGCTGTTGTAAGTATATTGTCTGACTAAGTCCTTATCTTTGAGTGTGAGTGGTCTGAAATCTATCATAAATATTTTCGTTCTGTATGTAAGACCGGCTTGTGTGACAGTCTTTTTGCAAAAAGAGTTTTGCGTGGCAAAGGTAAATATTTTACTATCAGCTCCACAGTTGTTTTTCTTGAAATCCTCTCCGAGAAAAAGAAAACACCGTTTTTGCCATACGGCAGAAACGGTGTTTCACTCGTTTAGTTTGTAGGTAAAAATGCTTAGTCGTCTATTCTCAAGAAGTTTCCTGCGAGGTCGAAGTATACTTCCAAATCATTCGAAAGCTCCAATTTGTATCCTCTCGTACTTTTCTCTATGTCTACTACAGATACGCGAGGAGTCTTTGCCAAATAGTTTTGGATACCTGCCGGCAAAACTGGTATTATGCTTTGAGGGAGATAGAAAGCTCTGTCTTCATCGCCTTCCACTTCAGTCCAATCGTATTTCTCGTTGAAAACAATTTTATAACCTTTTCTGCCGTTTTGGATGTAGTATTTGTGTTCCAAAACTCCGTCGTCATACTCGGAGTATACCTGTACCACGTTGTATCCGGCGAAATGTTTTTCTATGAAAGCTTTGGCTGTGGCATTGTTGTCTTCTGCCGGAGCCGGTTGTTCGGGATTATTGTTGTTATTGTTGAGTAATACTCCCTCTCTGTCGAACAGCAATTCAGTGTCGTCGAGCAATGAAAGTTTGAAACCGTAAGCTTTACGCTCTATTTCCTCTACCGAGTTGCGGATATTATTGTTGTTCAAATAAGTCATGATATTTGCCGGAAAGCCATAGAGCGAAGACAATATGTAGTGCGGAATACCGACGTTGTCTGTCTTGCTTTCTGCTTCTGTCCAATTGCCGTTGATATCGAACTCTATTTTTACCACCACAACTTTTCCGTTGACGTTTGTCGTGATGTACGTCTCATAGTCGGAACCGTAAGCGTTGGTTGTCGCAAAACGATTTGTTTGTGTTACAGAACCATTGAGTGTTTTAAGCAAAGTCTGTGCTTTTTCCGGCAAAGTGTTTATCGTCACTTCTGTGGTTGAATTGTCGCTTGACGGGTTGTCGTTGTTGCATGCTGTAAAGCCTAATGACACGGCTCCAAGTGTCAGAGCCAAAAAGAAATTCTTTGTTTTCATGTTTTGTTGTTTTTGAGTTGTTTTTAGTTTAATCGTCTATTCTTATATATTGCATTGCTTTGTTGAACTTCACATCCAGTCCGTTGTTCAATTCCACTTCGTATCCGGCTTTGTCTTGCTTGATTTTTGTGATGAATTCTTGTGGAAAATTAGTTTTTACATATTGTGCGATGGCTTGTGGAACTACGGAGGCGGGGAGAGCTTCTCTGGATTTCACTTCTTTCCATTCTCCTTTGGAGTTGAACTCTACCACATTGCCTGTGGTCAGTATTACTTTATATTCTTTCCAGAAGACATCTTCTCTTTCTTCGGTAGCCGAAGCTATTTTCTGTTGCGGGAAATGTTTCTTCAGGAATGACTGCGCCTTTTTAGGCAATTGTGTTTCGCTGATGACTTTGTCGCGTGCGCTTGCCGTACCGAATGTCAATACCATTGCGAGGAGCGCCAATAAAAATCTCATTTTTCTCATGTCGTGTTTGTTTTGTAGTTATACATTCAAATTTCTACGACAAAGTTCGATACCAAAGCTGAAAACATTTGGGAATGTTCGAAAATTTCTCATTTTTTTATCGAGAAACTGTGTAAATGTTTGATATAAGCATATTCCACTGCTAAATTTTCGGTGTCGCAAATAGCTTTTACCAAAGCCAAGCCAAGTCCTGTGCTGCCTTTTTGCTTTTTCCCTTGATGGAAACGTGTGAATATATCCCGCACAGGAAGCTCCGTTTCTGCAGATGTGTTGGATACCGTCAGTTGATGTTTATCTATGGTTATGTTGATTTTTCCTTGTGAGATGTTGTGCAAGTAGGCATTCTTGAGGAGATTGTTTACCAATATCTTCGCAAGTACTTCGTGCATATACCATTTCAACTCGCCTTTTTCGTGCAGTTGCAGGCGGAGGTCCAAATGATTATATATATGTTGCAGGTCGGAAATACATTCTTTTGTCAATTTATTGACATCTATCTCTTTCTTCTCTTGGAACTGTTTGTTGTCTATCTTATATAATAATAGGAGTGTTTTGTTGAGCTGTGCCAGGAAAGAGAGTGTCTGGTGTGTTTTGGCTATTTCTTCCAACTGTCGTTCCGTGAGTGTTTCGTCTTCCATCAGTATCTCCAGTCTTGCCATGGCTACGGCTACGGGTGTCTGTATTTCGTGCGAGGCATTGCCGGTGAATTGTTTTTGTTCTTCCACTACTTTTTCCACTCGCTCCATGCTTTGCGATACTGCTTCATTCAGCTGGATGAACTCTTCTATGTTCGTGGGATTGTGTAACTGCTGACCTTTCTCTCCGGGTTTATAATTGTGCAACCACTTCAATAACTTATAGAGCGGACGTGTATTGAGGTGATATATCCATATATTGATAATGATGATGACAATCAATAAGCCTGCGTACAGAAAGAGTATCCATGATAAGATGGAAGATTTCAAGTCGGCTTTTTCGATATTGGGAATAGCTACCATCAACTCGTAATAATCTTCGTTTTCGTTTTGGAAAATCATGGTACGAATGCGTGCCGGTTCTCGTTCGTACTTGGATGGGATATAAACCATGGAGTCTACATACGATAGTGCCGGGCGTTCGAGTGCGTATGCTTCGGAAACGGGACGCAGACGGTAAAAACTGTTGCCGAGTTGTGGTTCGGTGGAAGAAGTGTCGCCGGAGAGAAAACCCAACAAAACGTTTTCGGAATAAGTCACCAGCGTGTCGTCTGCCTCGTCGTTCACCTCATTTATAATAGTGGTATAAAAGAACACAGCCCATATCGTGAGAATGATGCTGATGGCGATAAACAAGCGTACTCCGATGCGATAAGTCAGTTTCATGTGGGGGCGATTATTCTATTACTATTTTATATCCTACACCGTATGCCGATTTGATTTGCACGTTTGCTCCTGCGTCTTTCATCTTCTTGCGCAGGTTCTTCATTTGTGCGTAAATGAAGTCGAAACTATCTGCCTGGTCGATGCTGTCTCCCCATACGGCTTCTGCCATGGTGCTTTTGCTGATGAGTCTGTTGGGACGTTGGATGAAGTAGTGCAATATGTCATATTCCTTTCTGTTCAATTCTATGGGTGTGCCGTTGATTTCCACTTTATGCAACTCGGGGAATATACGCACATTTCCCAAATCGAGGTGCATATCTCCGTCGTTTGTCTTGCGACGTATGACACTGCGAATACGTGCCACCAGTTCCGCTATATGAAAGGGTTTTGCCAGATAATCGTCTGCTCCGAGTGACAGACCGTTTACTTTGTCGTCCAAAGAGTCTTTTGCGGAGAGAATGATGACTGCGTCGCGGTTGCGTTGTTCTTTCAGCGTGGTAAGCAGTGACAAACCATTGCCATCGGGGAGCATGATATCCAAAAGAATACAGTCGTACTCGTACAAGGCGAGTTTTTCTGTGGCTTCGGCATGCGTTCCGGCGCACTCCACCACATATCTTTCCTTGCGTAGTGCATCGGCAATGAGGTTTTGCAAATCCGGTTCGTCTTCTATCAATAGTATTTTCATGTCTTGTCTGTGTTTTGAATTTTATTCAAAGATACAATAGCTTTCTGAAAAGAATTGGGAATATGTGTATGCGGCGTGAGAAACTCTTGCGTTTCCACACTTCTCCTGTGGCAATAATCGGAATGATAAAAAGTTGAAGTCGATAGGCTGCTGCATAAATATACACTCTCTCCTTGTAACTCATCAACTCATAAACTCGTCCCCTCAAATTGCGTACATGTTGCCAATTTGATAACAACATGTACACAAGTTGATAGCATCATGTTGCTATCGCGATAAGAACATGTTGCTATCGC
>JBGXXU010000097.1:0-6337 GCA_041814865.1 Phocaeicola sp.
GCTGTTGTCATCGCGATAGCAACATGTTCTTATCGCGATAGCAACATGATGCTATCGACTTGACAACATGTTGTTATCAAATCGGCAATATATAGATAGTTTGAAGGGGCGAGTTTTTGAGTTGACGAGGTACGAGGAGGAGGTTGTTTTTCCCGGTATATATCCGTGTGTTTCCGTATCTGCAAACGAGCTTCTTTCACAGATATCGGCATACCTATTTATGACTACAAAGCGGCGGCTTTATACCTATAAATGGCGATTTCCGACGATACCCATTTGCCGTAACTTTGCACCGACAAAAACAAGGACTATAAAGAGATGCGAAACAGGCTTTTATATACTCTCATCGGGATAATGAGCGTTTGCCATGTCATGGCTCAACATACTTTGAGCGGCGTAGTACGCGATGCACACGACAAGGAACCGCTCGTATTTGCCACGCTCCGTCTGTTTGCCGAAGACAACACATGGCAGGGAACGGTGAGCGATGCCGAAGGAAAGTACAGTTTCGCTCCCCTACACAAAGGCAGATACCGCCTGATAGTGTCCTACGTAGGATACGATACTTTCACACAACAAATACTCATCGACGGCGACAGACAACTGTCTTTCTCGCTGCAACCGCAAAACATGAATCTGGGCGAAGTGGTGGTGACGGCATCCGAGTCGAAAGGCGTCACCAGCGCATCGAAGATAGACCGCACGGGGATGGAACACCTTCAGCCTACCAGCTTTACGGACCTTCTCTCGCTGCTGCCGGGCAAAACTTCGCAAACACCGCGTATGGGGAGTGCCAATATCATCCGACTGCGCGAACCCATCAATGCGGCAGCCAATTACAACACGTCTTCGCTCGGCACACAGTTCATCATCGACGGAACACCCATCAGCACGGATGCCGATATGCAAAAGGTTTCTTCCGACCTCAATACACTCCTGGCAAATCGCAATGCGGTGAATGCAGGTGTGGATATGCGTCAATTGGGAACCGACAACATAGAAAGCGTGGAAATCATACGCGGAATCCCTTCGGTGGAATATGCCGACCTGACGAGCGGTTTGGTCATCGTGCACCGCAAGTTGGGCGATACACCGTTGGAAGCTCGCTTCAAATCCGACCAGTATGCCAAACTTTTTGCTTTGGGCAAGGGTATTTCGTGGAAAGAAAAAGCTTTGACCCTTTACGGCGACTTGAGTTATCTCGATTCGAAGACAGACCCGCGCAACACATTGGACAATTATCGTCGTATCAGCACATCGCTCCGTATGGAAAAGGAATGGTTTCCTGCCGACGAACATCGCTTGCGTTACACTTCGGCAATGGATTATTCGGGCAATATAGACCACTCGAAAAGCGACCCCGATATACAAACCATGCCCGAAGACAATTACACATCTGCATACCACAGCGCAGGATGGACACACCGCTTCCGTTGGACAACACCTTCGACATGGACATTGCGTAGCGTGGAAGCCAATCTTTCGGCAAAGATGTCGTGGGACAAGATAGAACGAAGCAAACTCGTGGCATTGGACAGAGACCGACTCACACCCGTCAACACCGAAGAAGGCGAATACGATGCCGTCATTCTGCCTTACCGCTATGTGGCACATCAGACAGTAGACGGACGTCCGCTAAATCTGTATGCGCATTTGAAAGCACGGTTTCGCTTTCGCACGAAGAGTATTTTGCACAATGTACAGAGCGGTTTCAACTGGCGACTGAACAAGAACTACGGCGACGGACAGGTCTACGACCCTTCGCGTCCGCTGAACCCGACCAACACCACCCGCCCTCGTCGATACATAGATATTCCCGCATCGGTGCAATACTCCTTTTATATAGAAGACAAGTTGGGACTTCCGCTCGGCAATCATTATATCGAAGCCGAAGCCGGTATCGTGGGCAATATGTCGGGCAATCTGGACAGCCGCTACGAAATCAGCGGAAAGATTTATCCCGACATACGTACCAATCTGTCCTGGCGTTTGCCCGCCGTGCGTTGGGGCAATCGGGACTTGCGTTTCAGTCTGTCGGGAGGTGTGGGACAGCTTACCAAGATGCCGACACTGCAACACCTGTATCCCGAAAAAGTGTACGACGACCGTGTACAACTCAATTATTGGCACGCCAATCCTGCCTACAAACGCATACACATCAAGACACACGTCATCGACCCTACCAATTATGCACTCAAACCGGCACGCAACTTCAAATGGGAATTGCGCTTGGGCGCAGAATACGATAAAAACAGCCTGTTCATCACATACTTCCGCGAACGTATGCAGTCGGGTTTCCGCAGTCTGACGCAGGCTTATCCCGTCAAATTCAAAGTGTACGATACGAGCGGCATCGATGCGTCTGCACTCACGGCACCTCCTGCATTGGAAGATTTGACATTCCGCAACGACACCGTATTGGACAAATACGGGATGTACGGCAACGGAAGCAGTACGCGCAAGGAAGGAATAGAATTTCAATTCGCGTCGGAACGCTTTCCACACATCAACACACGCGTCACAATAAACGGCGCATGGCTGCGCAGCATATACAGCAACAGCTTTCCGCTCATAGACACAGGCTCTTCGCCCGTCATCAACAACGTCAATGTAAGCGATAAATACTTGGGAGTTTACGAAGAAACGGAACGCTACATACGCGAACAATTCAATACCAACTTTATCTTCGACACATACATGGACAAGTTGGGATTGAAATTCTCCACCACGTTCGAGTGCATGTGGTTTCTTGCTTCGAAGACAGACCCACAAAGCACCAAACCCATCGCTTACATGGATGTATCGGGCAAACTGCAACCTTACACCACAGCCGACGAACAGGACATTTACAAACGACACCTCTTGCGCCCGACAAATCCTTTGGCTTACATGAAGCGAACTACGCCTTTTTCGATGTTCATCAACTTCAAAGCCACCAAAGATTTCGGACGCAACGTCAGTCTTTCTCTCTTTGCCAATCAAATCATTGATTATACTCCCGACTATACCTTCAACGGTACACTCGTACGTCGGACTTCGCCCGAAGCCTACTTCGGCATGGAATTTAATTTGAAACTTTAACCAACAACAAAACATGAACAAGATTTTACGCTTCGCCCTCGTGGGCATGATGACCGCTTTCGGCATGACAAGCTGTAGCGAAGACAACGCTCCTCAAGAGCCGGAAAAAAGAACTGTTTCCATCACGGTAAACAAACCGGAAAACATGGAACAAGCCACCATCAGCAATGTCAGACTGACCGTGAAAAACATCAGCACGGGAACCACACAAGACTATACGCTGAGCACCAACACGGCAGATGCCAATCACTTTTCGGGCAACACCATCAAACTTATGTTGCAAGACGGTTTGTACGACATCGCTTTCAAGAGCGCATTGGAATATACACTCGACGGTAAAACCGCACAAGCAGAGGCAAGAGGTTTGCTTTCGTCCGTGACCGTCACAAGCACAACGGCAACGACTCCTCTCGTAATGAAGACTTTCTATTACAACAGTGCCACCGTAGGCAAAAGCTTTGTCATAGCCGAAATATACAGCACGGGAACGATGTTTGGCGGAAAGGTATACCTCGGCGATACTTACTTCCGCATTTACAACAACTCCGGCGATACGCTGTATGCAGACGGTTTGACCATAGCAGAGTCTCAATTCACATCGTCGTTGCAACAAACCATCGTCCCCAACATTGTGGATACGGCATTTACGGTACAGGCACTTTACAGAGTGCCGGGCAACGGAACACAACACAAAGTATTGCCGGGCGAATCGTTGTTGCTGTGCGACATAGGTAAAGACCATCGTTCTGCCAACAATCAATCTTTCGATTTAAGCAAAGCTGACTTCGAATGGTACGATGTGTCTTCAGTTCCTAAGCAACAAGACACGGATACGGAAGTGGCAAACTTGGAAAAAGTCTATGCTGCCACCAAAACAATCTGGTTCCCCACACAACAGGAAAACCGTTCTTACGTATTGACTTATTTGGGCAACGACCCGAAGAAGCCACTCACTGCCGAAGAATACGTGAAGAAATACGAATACGAATTCAAAGCAGGCAAAGACATCAACATCGCCAAAGCACGCAAAGGCTACTACATTCCCAACAGATGGATTCTCGATGCTGTAAATCTGAGCATAAAGTCGGAACACGTGTGGAACCCTACGGCTCCGGCACTCGATGCCGGCTATACAGCCGTAGCCACGATAGCGAAAGACCCGGCGCGTTATGGAAAGAGCTTGCGTCGCAAAGTGCTTTCGGGTAAAGTTTTGCAAGACACGAACAACTCTACCAACGACTTCGAAGTAGGTACAGCCAATCCGTATCATGCTTTTTGGAAGTAATTGAAAGACTACGGACAGACGGGAGAGCAACATGCTCCGTCTGTCCGTCACTGTTTTCTCTGTAAATAGACACGTTATGATGCTTCGTACACTTCTTTGCGGCATGCTCGTGGTTTGTGCAGCACAAACCGTCGCTTCGGAGAGAGACTCTCTGTCTACGGCGCAACGGTACAACGAACGTACCGCACTCAACCGACGGATATTCTGTGCGCCTTATGCCAATCCGGCTTTACAGGTTTTTCGCTACAACAGCTCGCTCTCTGCCATCGACCTCTTTGTCGACAGTCGGACGCGTTCCGAAGCCGTAGTGCAGGAAACGGGCAAGTCGCATCATGCTTTCGGAGCCGATGCAGAAATGTACATCCGGCTGAAAGACCGCAGTGTGATGTGGGGAAAAGCAGGTTATCGCAATCAACGGACGCACTCCGTGCACTGGAACGAGAGTGCCGACTACGAATGGATATATCCTTACCTCACAGCCGACACCATCGGCGGAAACATGAGAGGCGAAGACTATCACTTCCAGGCAGGCTACGGAATACAATCGGGTAAATGGTCGTACGGTGCTTCGTTCGGTTATGTCAGCAGACTGTCTTATCGCGACATAGACCCGCGTCCGCGCAACAATGTGGCACGTATCGGAGCACAGCTCGGCGGAAGCATAGCAATAAACGGTGCATACAGATTGGGAGTTTCGGCTTCTGCATTGCGTTACAAACAATCGGGAAGCATCGCTTATTACAACGAGCTGGGTGTGGCAAAGACATATCATCTCACGGGATTGGGCAATACATACGTACGTTTCGACGGAACAAACCGCAACGTGTCTTACGAAGGACACGAGTGGGGCGCGGCTTTGCAGTATTTTCCCACGAATTACAACGGATTGTCTCTTTCCGCCGCTTACACACAAACGACACTGACCAAACGCCTCACTTCCATCAACAATCTGCCATTGAACAAACTGCAGCATCGCACCATAGAAACCGAGATGGCTTATTTGCGTAGCGAACGATGGGGCATAAGCTATCAAGGCAAACTTTTGCGACACGATGGCGACGACAATATATTCGGAGAAGCCACCGACAATGTGTATCCGCAAATAGCCACAACGAGAAACTACAAAGCCACTGAACACCATCACCGCCTGACGGGCTTTTACCGCCTGCCTGTCGCAACGTGGCAATATACGGTACAACCCTCGATGACTTATCTGCGACGCAACGAGCAGCACCTCGCGACAAAGAACCAAATCGAATACACGAAGTTGCAATGGGCACTGACGGCAGAAGCCGAGAAGCAATGGAAAGACAAACGCCTGCTTTTGTGTGTACATGGCGGATATGCTCCTCGACAAGAAGGGACTTACCGAATAGAGAGTACCGCACTCCCCTATGCACAGTCCATCCTGCGCCACAATTACGCGGTGGCAACGGCTTCGCAAACACAGTTGGGGGCAGAAGCAACGCTGACCACACCTTTCGCTTCGCAATTTCTGCTGCACTTACGCGCGGAATACAGCTACATGTACTACGGCACCGGCTTACGCAGCAACTATTTCGGCGTAAGCATAGGCGTCAAGATATGAGACAAGCATTCTATACCCACACACGGGGAAATGAAAGACGGATACATGCTTCAATGCGTGTCCGTCTTTTTTTTGTAATCATCGAGGAAATCATACACTCATGTTTTACGAATATCCTGCTTCGCCAAACACTTCTCCCCGTACCTCGTCAACTCTCAAACTTAGAACTTCAACTTGGCAACATGTAGTCAATTTGCCAAAGTGCCTTTTCACTCCTTATTATATATAAGGAAAAAACAGTATCCTCCTCGTACCTCGTCAACTCAAAAACTCGCCCCTTCAAACTATCTATATATTGCCGATTTGATAACAACATGTTGTCAAGTCGATAGCATCATGTTGCTATCGCGATAAGAACATGTTGCTATCGCGATGACAACAGC
>JBGXXU010000098.1:0-4866 GCA_041814865.1 Phocaeicola sp.
ACTCTCCTTGTAACTCGTCAACTCAAAAACTCGTTTCTTCAAATTGACTATATATTGTCGATTTGATAACAACATGTTGTCAAGTCGATAGCATCATGTTGTTATCGAGATAAGAACATGTTGCTATCGCGATAAGAACATGTTGCTATCGCGATGGCAACAGCGTCAAAGAATGTTAACATCATAATCGCATCGAGAAGGTGTCGTAGCCGTGTTTTTCTCTTGTCAAAAAAGCGGTTTTTCGAGGCTTTTCCGAAGTAAAAAAACATTGCGCAGCGACCGAATTTCGCATGGGAGCATGTTCACGACATTGCATAAATATACAGAAAACGTGTGCCATCCGTATCTTTTATACATCAAGTGTCACATCGGAAACCTCGTTTCCTTCTGTATTCGGGAGTAAAACCACACACATTTTCATACCTCATAAAGTAGCAATACAACAGCTTCTTATCGCTTCCCAAACACACAAAAAAACTACCATATCCGGCTACAAGCAGGAAAAACATCGTCGATTTATTGTGCAGAACCGTACAATACGGTATATTTGCACATTATTTATCGTTTTGTGCAACGTAATTAAAGACTATATGGAAAAAAGTTTTATTGCCTATGTTGAGAACAGTATCAAAAACAACTGGGACCTTCCGGCACTTTCCGACTACAAAGGATTGACCTTGCAGTACAAAGACTTGGCAAGAAAAATAGAAAAAGTTCATATTTTATTGGAAGAAAGCGGTGTTAAGCCCGGCGACAAAATATCTATCTGCGGTAGAAATAGCGCACACTGGGGAGTTGCTTTTTTGGCTACGCTGACATACGGAGCAGTGGCAGTACCTATTCTTCACGAATTCAAACCCGACAACATCCATCACATCGTCAATCACTCCGATTCTAAACTCTTTTTCGTGGGAGATGGCGTATGGGAAGACATCGACGAAATACAAATGCCGAAGTTGGAAGGCATCATACTCTTGGGCGATTTCACGATACTCGTCAGTCGTAGCGAAAAACTCACTTATGCACGCGAGCACCTGAACGAACTTTTCGGCAGAAAATACCCCAACAACTTCCGACGAGAACACGTGTCCTACAGACGCGATGAAGAAGAAGAGTTGGCACTTATCAATTATACATCCGGCACCACAAGCGCATCCAAAGGTGTGATGCTTCCTTATCGTTCGCTGTGGTCGAACGTAAAGTTCGGTTCCGAAGTGCTGAACTTGCAAGCCGGCGATAAAATAGTATCCATGTTGCCTATGGCACACATGTATGGTATGGCTTTCGAGTTTTTGTACGAAGTTTGTCATGGTTGCCACGTACACTTCCTCACACGTGTACCCAGTCCGAAAATCATTTTGCAAGCCTTTGCCGATGTCAAACCCCAAATAGTTATATCAGTTCCTTTGATTATCGAAAAGATTATCAAGAAGAATGTACTTCCCAAGTTGGATACACTCCCCATGAAGATATTGTTGAAGACACCTATCATCAACGACAAAATCAAGGAGAAAATCAAAGAACAAATAGCACAAGTCTTCGGAGGCGAGTTTTACGAAGTCATCATAGGAGGAGCAGCTTTCAATCATGATGTAGAACAATTCTTGCGCGATTTAGGTTTCCCCTATACTGTAGGATATGGCATGACGGAATGCGGTCCCATCATTTCTTACGAAGATTGGCAAAGTTTCAAAATGGGCTCTTGCGGTAAGGCTGCACCTCGCATGGAAATAAAAATAGACAGTAGCGACCCACACAATATCGTCGGAGAAATCCTCACGCGCGGCGACAATGTGATGTTGGGCTACTACAAAAATCCGGAAGCCACAGAACAAGTACTGAAAGACGGTTGGTTGCGTACAGGCGATTTGGGTATTATAGACGAAGCCGGCAATCTCACGATTAAAGGACGTTCCAAAAACATGTTGTTGGGACCTTCCGGTCAAAACATCTATCCGGAAGAAATCGAAGAAAAGATAAACAACCTGCCGTATGTCAATGAAAGTATCGTGATACAACTGAAAGACAATAAACTTGCCGCACTTATCCACCCCGATTATGATGCAGCAAATGCCGAAGGTTTGAGTACATCCGACTTGGAAAACATCATGGAAGAAAACAGAGTAGCCGTCAATTCGGAACTTCCTGCTTACTCAGCCATCTCCCGTATCAAGATATACCAACAAGAATTCGAGAAAACACCCAAGAAGAGTATCAAACGTTTCCTCTATCAGAACGATTTATAAATTCACAGTCGAACAAATAAATAAACAGTATTATGCAAGAAAAAAATAGAATGTGAGTCTTAATTTATAAAAGGACGCATAAAGGTGACCCCGATGAGAATGGAAACTTTGGCATTTACGATTGTATGGGTAGAATACGAGACTGGAATTATGATGCGGTGATAGGAATTGGTGGAAAAACTACTTGGAAAGGTCATAACATAAAGTGTAAAATCAATTGGATAGGATTAGAACCTCGAAAAGCTTTTCTCCACAAAAGTGGACGTGGACATGTTATCCTTTTTGCTCATTTTAAATTTTACGAAGAAGCAGGCGAAAACATAGAGGAGCATTATCCGAATCTATTTGATTATATGTATAAGAGCAGAAAGCGATTTGATTTTTCTTCAAATCTGCCAGAAAATGTGTATAAAGAAGTAATGCAGATTTTGAATTCAATTAAAGATTGCCCGGCATCAGAATATTATAATATTGAAGACAAAGAACTAGATCCCATACTTTCTAATAAGTCAGAAAGTGAATGTGGCAAATGTTCTAAAGAAGAAAAAGTAGCAATAACTTGTAGAAAATAAAATTCTGACAATAAGAGCATAGATACCTTACACCCATTGTTGATTTGTATTCTAAAAGGCATTGTTTAGGTCCACAACAAGAACTGAAAATAAACCTATTTTCTTTATTATTCTACCTAAGTATTATACTATCTTTGCACCTGAAATATAAGACATCAATGATATTACAGAGGACATACGACAATTCTCTTGCAATATATCTCAAAAAGCGAAAGCCTTCGGAGATTATAGAAGACCGTGCCGTATTCCTTTATTATATATAGAATTGTAGGTAGACACCTGATATTGCTTCATGCAGTTATGGGTGTCTTTTTGATTTTATATCACGAACAAAAAAGAATGGAGCCACTAAAACATGAATGCGGTATAGCGATGATACGCTTACTGAAGCCGTTGGAGTATTATCAAGAGAAGTATGGAACATGGATGTATGGTTTGAATAAACTGTACTTGCTCATGGAGAAACAACACAATCGTGGACAAGAAGCTGCGGGCTTGGCATGTCTCAAACTGGAAGCAAATCCGGGAGAAGAATTCATGTTCAGAGAAAGAGGAATAGGAACAGGTGCCATTACCGACATCTTCGGTGCGATACACGAAAACTATAAGCACCTCACTCCCGAACAAATGCAAGATGCGCATTTTGCCAAAACGACTCTTCCGTTTGCCGGTGAAATCTATATGGGACACCTTCGTTACTCCACGACAGGAAAAAGCGGAATGTCCTATGTACATCCTTTCATGCGCCGTAACAATTGGCGTGCCAAAACATTGGCTCTTTGTGGCAACTTCAATATGACAAACGTGGATGAAATCTTCGAACAAATCACAGCATACGGACAACATCCTCGTAAATATGCAGACACCTATATCCTCTTAGACCAAATAGGACATCGTCTTGACAGAGAAGTAGAGCGTATTTTCGCAGAATGCAAGAAAATGGGCTTGGAAGGCATGGATATCACCAATCGCATCGAAGAAAACATCGACCTGAACAATGTACTGAAAACCTCCGCACCGCATTGGGATGGTGGATATGTAATGTGCGGTATAACCGGTAGCGGCGAGGCTTTCTCTATAAGAGACCCTTGGGGTATTCGTCCCGGCTTCTGGTATATGGACGACGAGATTGTAGTCGTGGCATCCGAACGCCCCGTCATTCAAACAGCTCTCAATGTTCCTGCAGACAGCATACATGAATTACAACCCGGCGAAGCTCTTTTGGTAAACAGAGCAGGAAAAGTACGCACGACACAAGTCTTGGAAGCCAAAGAAAGACACGCATGTTCCTTCGAACGTATTTATTTCAGTCGTGGTAGTGACCATGCAATATACAAGGAAAGGAAACTCTTGGGAGAAAAACTGATGAAACCTATTCTCAAAGCCATCAACAACGATGTGATACATACGGTATTCTCGTTTATTCCCAATACGGCAGAAGTGGCTTTTTACGGGATGTTGGAAGGTTTCGACAACTACCTGAATCAACTCAAGATAAAGCGTATCGAAGCACTCGGTCACAAGCCCAGTCATGAAGAACTGAATGCAATTCTGTCTCAACGTATCCGCAGTGAAAAAGTAGCCATCAAGGATATTAAACTTCGTACCTTCATTGCCGAAGGAAACACACGCAACGACTTAGCAACACACGTCTACGATATCACCTATGGCAGTTTGAAGCCTTATCAGGACAATCTCGTTATCATAGACGACAGTATCGTAAGAGGCACTACACTCAAGCAAAGTATCATACGCATATTGGACAGACTTCATCCCAAGAAAATCGTTATCGTGTCTTCTTCTCCACAAGTTCGCTACCCCGATTATTACGGTATAGATATGTCTCGCTTTGAACAATTCATTGCTTTCCGTGCTACTATTGCACTTTTGGAAGAACGCAGTTTACAACATTTGATAAAAGAAACATACGAGAAATCAAAAGCACAAATCGACAAACCGAAAGAAGAACTGAAAAACTACGTAAAAGAGTTATATGCTCCTTTTACGGAAGAAGAGATTTCTCGTAAAATGGTCGAATTGTTGAAGCC
>JBGXXU010000099.1:0-35002 GCA_041814865.1 Phocaeicola sp.
GTAAGGCGTATGGCGAAATATATCAATACAAGACACAGTATAATCGCGATTATCATCCACGCGGTTTTGCGATTGACTTCGGATATCATACGCTTGTCACCTTCTACAAAACCTGTGATGAGTCGGTAGTTCTTGCGGTAAGAGCGGTCGAATATATCCAGGACATCGCCTAAGAAAGGAATACTGCCTATCAGCATGTCGAGCAAAACGTTGAACGTGACAGCCAATGTGAGCGGAACGGAACGTACCACTGTCAGACTGAAGTATATATAAGGAGCGGAGAGTACGCCCGAAACGACGTCTCCGAAACCCGGAAACAAAAAGCCGATGATGGGGTCCAGGAAGTAATTGTCCATCCATCGGGCTATGGTGTCGAGGATGCGGTAAGAGAAAGATTGCTTGACACGCATTTCTCGTATTTGTTGTTTTGTCAATGCCGTCATATAGTGGTTTCAATAAATCGGGTCGAAGATATGGAAAAAAATGTTCTGTTTTTTCTCTCTGCAAAACAATGCCCCTCGTACTTCGTCAACTCTCAAACTTAGCACTTCAAACTGATAATATATTGCCGATTTGATAACAACATGTTGTCAAGTCGATATCATCATGTTGCTATCGCGATAAGAACATGTTGCTATCGCGATGACAACAGCGTCAAAGAATGTTAACATCATAATCGCGTCGTGGCGACAAGTTTTCCGTCTTTACGCTTGGTTGTAGAGCATTGTCGATGGCACCAGGCATCGACGTCTTGAAATAATTACAGTGTGAGCGTGTATATATGGAAAAAAAAACCGTAATTTGCACCGATAATTTATTTTTGGCTAACTATGCGTTAGGCATGGCATTCCAAAATATAGTAGAAAAAACACTATAATTAAATGGAGTTTTCGGCAAAGCAAATTGCAGAATTATTACAGGGAGAAGTCGTAGGAGACAAAGAAGCTTTGGTACATACTTTTGCTAAGATAGAAGAAGGCGTACAAGGGGCGTTGTCGTTCTTGGCAAATCCTAAATATACACCATATATATATAATACACAGTCGACCATCGTATTGGTCCGTCGTGATTTCATACCCGAGCAGGCAGTTGCCGCCACACTCATCAAAGTGGACGACCCTTATGAGTCTTTGGCAAAGCTGATGGCGATGTATGAGCAAACACAACCGAAGAAGAAAGGCATCGACCCGTTGGCATCCGTAGCATCTACGGCTCGAATAGGAGAGGGTGTTTACATCGCACCTTTCGCTTGCGTGGAAGACGGAGCCGTAGTGGGCAACAATACATATATACATCCTCATGCCACCATAGGGGCAAATGCCAAAGTGGGCGATGACTGCATTATTTATCCTCATGTCACGGTTTATCACGATTGCCGTGTGGGAAACAGATGTATCTTGCACGCCGGTGCTGTAATAGGCGCAGATGGTTTCGGTTTTGCACCGTCGGCAAGCGGTTACGAGAAAATACCTCAGATAGGTGTTGCCGTGATAGAAGACGATGTGGAAATAGGAGCCAATGCCTGTGTAGATCGTGCCACAATGGGAGCTACCATCATACATCGGGGAGCCAAACTGGACAACCTGGTGCAGATAGCACACAACGTGCGTGTGGGAAGTCATACAGTCATGGCGGCGCAAGTCGGCGTGGCAGGTTCCACGCAGATAGGCGAGTGGTGTATGTTTGGCGGTCAGGTAGGCGTTGCCGGACATATTACAGTCGGTAATAAAGTAGGTATAGGAGCGCAGGCAGGCATCCCCAACAGCGTGAAAGACGAAGCGAAGATTATGGGTACGCCGGCAATAGACGGACGTGCATTTGCTCGTTCTTCTGCCGTGTTCAAGAAATTGCCGGATATGTATGCCGAACTCAGTCGCCTCCAAAGAGAATTGGACGAAATAAAAAAACAAATAACAAAATAAGTTTATGTTGAAGCAACAGACACTCAAAGGTAGCTTTACACTCAATGGTAAAGGACTACACACGGGCGTGAAGCTCACGATTACTTTCAATCCCGCACCCGAAAATCACGGATACAAGATACAGCGTATCGACTTGGACGACCAACCCATCATCGACGCAGTTGCCGAAAATGTGGTGGATACCACACGTGGTACGGTTTTGTCCAAGAATGATGTGAGAGTAAGCACGATAGAACATGCTCTGGCAGCTCTTTATGCAGCAGGAGTGGACAACTGTTTGATACAGGTGAACGGTCCTGAGTTTCCTATCCTGGATGGTAGTGCAAAGCATTATGTGGAAGGAATTCAACGTGTAGGCGTAGAAGAACAAAGTGCTCCGAAAGATTACTATATCGTCAAAACCAAAATGGAGTTCCGCGATGAAACAACGGGCTCGTCCATTGTGTTCTTGCCGGATGATAGCTTCAGTGTGAACGCATTGATTTCTTTCGAGTCGGGCGTGCTTTCCAATCAGTTTGCCACTTTGGAGAACATGGCAGACTTTCCTTCGGAAATCGCATCAGCCCGCACTTTCGTCTTTGTGCGCGAGATAGAACCGCTCTTGCATGCCGGTTTGATAAAAGGTGGCGACTTGGATAATGCCATCGTGATTTACGAAAGACAAATGACGCAAGAGAACTACGATAAACTGGCAGACATCATGAATGTTCCGCATATGGATGCCACGAAGCTGGGTTACATCAATCATACACCGTTGGCATGGCCTAACGAACCTGCACGTCACAAGTTGTTGGACATTATCGGCGACTTGGCTTTGATAGGCAAACCCATCAAAGGTCGTATCATCGCAACACGTCCGGGACATACCATCAACAACAAGTTCGCACGTCAAATCCGTAAAGAGATACGCTTGCACGAAGTACAGGCGCCCGTGTACAACTGCAATGAAAAACCATTGATGGATGTCAATCGTATCCGCGAACTCTTGCCGCACCGTTATCCGTTCCAACTCGTGGATAAAATCATCGAAATGGGAGCAAACCATATCGTCGGTGTGAAAAACGTAACATCCAATGAACCTTTCTTCGTAGGACACTTCCCCGAAGAGCCTGTGATGCCCGGCGTGTTGCAAGTGGAAGCGATGGCACAAGCCGGCGGACTTTTGGTGCTCAACACTGTAGACGACCCGAAGAAATACTCTACATATTTCATGAAGATAGACAACGTGAAATTCAGACAAAAAGTGGTACCCGGCGATACTATCCTTTTCCGCGTAGAACTGATGCAACCTATTCGTCGTGGCGTTTCCACCATGAAAGGTTATGGATTTGTGGGTGAAAGCGTGGTTTGCGAAGCCGAATTCATGGCACAAATAGTAAAGAACAAAGAGTAACTATATGATAAGCCCTTTAGCATACATACATCCCGAAGCAAAAATCGGAGAGAATGTAGAAATCGGACCTTTCTCTTATATAGATGCTAACGTAGTCATCGGTGACAATAATGTCATCATGCCGAATGTAAATATCCTGAGTGGTTCACGTATCGGGAGCGGCAATCGGATATTTCCCGGTGCCGTGATAGGAGCCATTCCTCAGGATTTGAAATTCCGAGGAGAAGAAACCACCGCAGAAATCGGCGACAATAACACGATACGCGAGAACGTAACCATCAATCGTGGGACTGCTGCCAAAGGAAAAACCGTAGTGGGTAGCAATAACTTACTGATGGAAGGAGTACACGTTGCACACGACACCATCGTGGGAAATGGTTGTATCATCGGTAATTCCACGAAGATGGCAGGCGAAGTAGTCATAGACGATAACGCAATAGTCAGTGCAGCTGTATTGATGCATCAGTTTTGTCGTGTCGGAGGTTATGTGATGGTACAAGGCGGCAGTCGCTTTGGCAAGGACATCCCTCCGTACATCATTGCAGGGCGCGACCCCATTGCTTATTGCGGTTTGAATATCGTGGGACTGCGTCGCAGAGGCTTTTCTCCCGAGCTCATAGAGAATATCCACAATGCTTATCGTATCATCTACAATTCCAACTTGATGCTCAACGATGCTTTGCAACAAGTGCGCGATGAAGTGCCGATGAGTTCAGAGATAGAGTACATACTCTCTTTTATCGAAAATTCGGAACGTGGTATCATCCGTTGAGAAGTATATAGCATTATCATTCTAAAACATCTTGTATTATGGTTTACAAATTCAGACTTATTTCGGACGAAGTAGAAGATTTCTTGAGAGAGATTTGTATAGATGCCGAAGCTACTTTTTTCGACCTTCACAAGGCTATTTTGGAAAGCACCGGTTATAAGAATGACCAAATGACTTCTTTTTTCACTTGCGGAGACAACTGGGAAAAGGAGAAAGAGGTAACACTCGAAGATATGGGTGGTGATGCGCTTCTGATGGAAGAAACTCCGCTCGAAGAATTGCTCGAAGACGAAAAACAACGTCTGATTTATGTATTCGACCCATTGGCAGAACGTGTCTTCTTCATGGAGTTGTCCAAGATAATCACGGGCAAAGACCTTGAAACTGCCGAATGTACGAAATCCGTAGGCGAACCTCCCGCACAAACCATAGACTTCGAAGAACAGTTTGCTCAAATGAACAAGAGCCAGCCGAGCATGGACTTGGACGACGACTTGTACGGAGACCATGGTTATAACGAAGACGAAATAGACCCTGAAGGCTATGACTTGTTGGATGAAAGCAGTTTTTCTTACAACGACGAGAGTTTCTAATTCGCATATAATAAGGTAACAACATAAACGAATCGTGCCGGCGTGTAATGCGTGGACATGATTCGTTTTCTCTTTCTATCATGAAGCAACCCGAACAACCCACTCTTTTGGTACTCATAGGACCTACGGGTATAGGAAAAACCGAATTGAGTTTGTCCATTGCCGAGACTTTCGGTTGTGAAATTGTTTCGGCAGATTCCCGGCAACTGTATGCCGATTTGAAAATAGGTACGGCAGCTCCTACGGTGGAGCAACTGGCACGTGTTCCGCATCATTTCGTTGGTATGTTGCAATTGCAGGATTATTATAGTGCGGCGCAATACGAAGCGGAAGTGTTGGAATTGTTGCCTCGCTTGTTTGCTGCGAACAATATGGTGCTGCTCACAGGTGGTTCCATGATGTACGTCGATGCCGTATGCGATGGGATAGACGAGATACCTACGATAGATGCCGCAACGCGTGCTTTTGTGATGAAGAAGTACGAAGAAGAAGGATTGGAAGTACTTTGCCAAGAACTCTTGAGACTCGACCCGGAGCATTATGCAGAAGTCGATTTGAAAAACCATCGTCGTGTGATACATGCTTTGGAGGTATGTTATATGACAGGAGTAGCATTTTCGTCTTTTCGTACACGCACACGAAAAGAGCGTCCGTTTCGCATCGTCAAGATAGGTTTACGCCGTGAACGAGAAGATTTGTTTGCACGTATTAACGCTCGTGTGGAGCATATGATGACAGACGGATTGCTTGATGAAGCCCGACGTATGTTGCCTTATCGCGATTGCAACTCGCTGAATACGGTAGGGTATAAAGAGCTCTTCGCCTATTTTGATGGGAAAATAACGTTGGAAGAAGCGGTGGAAAAAATTAAACGCAACACGCGCGTATATGCCAAGAAACAAATGACTTGGTTCAAGAAGGATGAACGCATCCATTGGTTTCACCCGAACGAACTTTCGCCCGAAGCTTTACAATCTCTACTTTGAGAGTAGAGGCTCGGTACAACCTAAACTTTATTTGGGAATTACCCTCTTGCGGACTTATCGGCCTTCGTGAGCGAAGTGTCTGTATGTCTTTATACAGAGAACTACCGAATCTATCTGCATTGAAAACATTCGTTTCTCCTATATATAATTATAATAAGGAGTAGAAATGTCTTCGGAAAGCCTTCTTTCGGTGCTTTCATCGGGTTATAAAAGCGTCGGACTAACTTTTTATCAACTTCTGATAAAATTTCTTGAAAAAGATTTGCGTGTATCGGATAAGCACATAACTTTGTAGCCAATAACAATAACATATTGTCATACCTTAAACAGTATAAGTCATGGAAATAAACAAGATTATGGCAGCGCTTGAGGCTAAGCACCCGGGCGAATCAGAGTACTTACAAGCAGTACACGAAGTATTGGAATCTATCGAAGAGGTGTACAACCAACACCCTGAATTCGAAAAAGCAAAAATCGTAGAACGTATTGTTGAACCGGACCGTGTATTCACTTTCCGCGTAACATGGGTAGACGACCAAGGTCAGGTACAAACAAACTTGGGTTATCGTGTACAATTCAACTCTGCAATCGGTCCTTACAAAGGTGGTCTCCGCTTCCATAAGGCTGTGAACTTGTCAATGTTGAAGTTCTTGGGCTTCGAACAAACATTCAAAAATGCTTTGACTACGCTCCCGATGGGTGGTGGTAAAGGTGGTTCGGATTTTGACCCGGTAGGCAAATCGGACAGCGAAATCATGCGTTTCTGCCAAGCATTCATGTGGGAATTGTGGCGTTGCATCGGTCCCGACCAAGACGTACCTGCTGGTGACGTAGGTGTGGGCGGTCGCGAAATCGGCTACATGTTCGGTATGTATACTAAATTGGCTCGCGAGTACAACACAGGCGTGCTTACGGGTAAAGGTGCTACTTGGGGTGGTTCTATCCTCCGTCCAGAAGCAACTGGTTATGGTGCACTGTACTTTGCGGAACATATGCTTGCTAAAGCAGGTAAAGACCTCAAAGGTAAGACTATCGCAGTTTCAGGTTTCGGCAACGTAGCTTGGGGTGCTTCTCAGAAAGCAAAAGAACTCGGTGCGAAAGTTATTGCGGTTTCAGGTCCTGACGGCGTATGCCATGTACCCGACGGCTTGACAGACGAAATGATAGACTATATGCTCGATATGCGTGCTTCCAACCGTAATAAAGTAGAAGATATGGCTACTAAATTCCCTGGAAAAGCTATCTTCACTGCAGGAAAGAAGGCATGGAGCATCAAGTGCGACATCGCATTGCCTTGTGCATTCCAAAACGAATTGAACGGTGATGATGCAAAAGAATTGTTGGCAAACGGAACTTGGTGTGTTGCCGAAGTTTCAAACATGGGTTGTACACCCGAAGCCATCAAAGCATTCCAAGAAGCAGGTATCTTGTTTGCACCCGGCAAGGCAGTTAACGCAGGTGGTGTAGCAACTTCCGGTTTGGAAATGACTCAAAACGCTATGCACTTGGGTTGGGCAGGTGAAGAAGTTGACCAAAAACTTCACTTCATCATGGAAAGCATCCACAATGCTTGTGTGAAATATGGTACTCAACCCAATGGTAAGGTAGACTACGTGAAAGGCGCAAACATTGCAGGCTTCATGAAAGTGGCTCAAGCAATGTTGGAGCAAGGCGTAGTATAATAACTAAGTATGTTAATGCGTGGTAAGACTGTGTCGAAAGCAGTCTTACTATCCAAACAACATAAAATATCTCGTTTAGTTGTATTTGTATTTTGTATTGTAGCTGCGCTGTCCGCCTGAGAAGGTATGACAGCGCTTTTTTATTGGTAAGCTACAAAAAGGTTCTCTTTCTTGTTTTAGGGGAAAAACATCTATGTGAAGAAAATAGCGTATTTGTGGTTTCTCTTTTTGTGTCTGTTCGTCGGATGTGTCGAGGACACAATTTTGTATAAGACTACCGAAGTTTCTGTTTCGGGTAGCGACTGCATGGGATTTCTTCTTGCTTCGAGGAACGCTGCTTCAACGTCTATTCCCGATGGTTCCGTCATCTCGTTTTATGCGGAAGGAGGTATCGAAGCAGACGGTATAGAACTTTCTTTGCACGGGAATAGATGGACATCGCAGCATGTACTGATGTGGCATTCGGGTAGTCAACCTGCTACTGTTGCGACTTATTATCCGCCGCTAAAAACCAACAACATTTCTTTTTATGATGCACAAGGTTTCCTGACAGACTACCTTTTCTGTGTGCAAAAGATAACTTGGGGACAATCTATCCGTCTATCTTTTCGTCATTTGTTTGCCAAATTGCAAATCACGCTTCCTCAAGAGTTGAATAGTCTCGCAGAAGAAATTCTTTTTGTGCCTTCTCATCGGGTGACGAGTATCGATATTTTGAGCGGCAATGTGCTTTGCGAGGAAAACCCAAAGAAAGAAGTACGTATTCCCGCTCGGAATTCTTCATCGATTTATGAGGTGTTGATACCGCCGGTGTCCGGTTTCACCGTCGAAATGAAGATAAAAACCAAAGCAGGAAAAAGCTATTCCACGCTCTTGACACCTCGAAATCTTGCTCCCAATAAACTCTTTCGCTATAAGTTGTCGTTGAAAAATAATGGTACGGGTATATTCTCGACGGAAGAATTCATCGACTTTCTTCGTTTGTTGAGCGGTAGAAAAGTAGAGGGACGAACGCTGGATTCATTTGGGCAGATGGAGAACGAACGAATGGTTTATCGCTTGAAGTCGGATATTGTATTTACGGAAGCGCATCGTGCAATATGTCGAGAAGAAAATCTGTTTGGTTATCCCAATGAAAAAGAATGGCGCGATGTATTCGATGGAGAACACCATACCATTTATCATCCTGCGATGGCAGTGGGGGATATCAACAACGCAGGTTTGTTTCCAATAATAGGAAAAGACGGTGTGGTGAGAAATCTGCATGTGGAGGATTGTACCATCGAACTGTTGGATGCAGGTGTACGTTCTATCGGTGTGTTTTCAGGCGATAACTACGGAGGATTGATAAACGATTGTAGTGTAAAGAACCTGACGATTTCCTTGAATAAGAACGTAACAGGCAAACCTGAAGCCATAGGCTCTATTACAGGACGTAATTCCGGTATTATCGTCAATTGTTCTGCGATGAATATAGATTTCAAGGCGATTCATATGGTCAATTATTTAGGTGGATTGACCGGAGTAAACAAAGGAAAACTTCTCAATAGCAGTATTACCACGTTTCACTCGAAGGAACAGCGAAAAGACATTATAAACTATGTAGGCTTTTTTGTCGGTTATAATGACGCGGATGTTATTGCGGCATGTTATGGACATGATATAGGCGGACACCGTATTTGCAGTGATAAGACAGCGCTTTCTCATCTTTGTTTCACTCCCAATCCTCCTCGATATTTCAGAAAGAAAGGAACAGCCGGTGCTCCGATGGTGTTTCCTTATACGGAGGCAACGAAAGAAATCGTAACGGAGAAGTTGAACGAGTGGATAGATGCTAATGCCGGGAAGTATCCGTCTTTGACGTTTTTGCGTTGGGAGAGTGCTCCCGATACGCGTCCCGCTCGTCATGTAGGGCGTAAATAAGAAATCTTGAATGGAAAATCTGGGTTGGCATTTCTTTGTCGGTGGTATTTTTCAGTGAATTTATACCCGTACAAACTCGTCCCTCTATTGCTAAAAAAGAGAGGCTTGAAAAGTAGTGTGCTTTTCTAATGCTTATCTTTGTCAGACAGATACAACTCATCTAAAAAACAAAAGCGATATGAAAGAGCGTTTGAACATCGTGAAACAAGACCCTTGGTTGGAACCCTATGAACAGATTATTGAAGGAAGACATCGACGTGTCACAGCCAAGCGAAAGGAACTCGTCGGCAAAGGAACATTGACAGATTTTGCTTCGGGGTATCGTTATTACGGTTTGAACCGTGTGGACAACCGTTGGGTTTTTAGAGAGTGGGCACCGAATGCCCGTGCCATATATCTCGTCGGAGATTTCAATGATTGGACGGAAGACGAACGCTATCAACTGAAACGTCGCAGAATGTCGGGTGACTGGTGTCTTGAATTGCCTTTGGAAGCTTTGAAACATGGCGACCATTATAAGCTGAAAGTGTATTGGGACGGAGGTTCGGGCGAACGTATTCCTGCTTGGGCAGATAGAGTGGTGCAAGACGAACATACACATATATTCAGCGCGCAAGTGTGGTATCCCGAACAACCGTATGTTTTCAAAAAAAAGAACTTTACGCCGAAGACTTCTCCCCTGATGATTTACGAGTGCCACATCGGTATGGCACAGGATGCGGAACGCGTGGGTACTTATTGCGAGTTTCGCGAACAGATATTGCCCCGTATCGTGGCAGATGGTTACAATTGTATTCAGATAATGGCAATACAGGAACATCCTTATTACGGCAGTTTCGGCTATCATGTTTCCAGTATGTTTGCGCCTTCTTCCCGTTTCGGTACTCCCGAAGAATTGAAGGAACTGATAGATGCTGCACACGAACAAGGTGTGGCTGTCATTATGGACATCGTACATTCGCATGCGGTGAAAAACGAATTGGAAGGATTGGGTAACTTCGCCGGCGACCCGTATCAATACTTTTATGCAGGTGACAAGCGAGAACATCCGGCTTGGGATTCTCTTTGTTTCGATTATGGCAAGAACGAAGTCTTGCATTTTCTGCTCTCCAATTGCAAGTATTGGCTGGAAGAATACCACTTCGATGGTTTTCGTTTCGACGGAGTCACCTCCATGCTTTATCACAGTCATGGATTGGGGGAGGCTTACGGAAGTTATGACGACTATTACAACGGCGGACAGGATGATAATGCCATTGCTTACCTTACGCTTGCCAATCTATTGATACACGAAATCAATCCGAAGGCTATCACCATAGCCGAAGAAGTATCGGGTATGCCGGGCTTGGCATTACCTTTTGAGGACGGTGGTTACGGCTTCGACTATCGTATGGCGATGAATATCCCCGATTATTGGATAAAACTCATCAAAGAGTGGAAAGACGAAGACTGGAAACCATCGAGTATGTTTTGGGAGGTGACCAACCGTCGTCGCAACGAGAAAACTATTTCTTATGCCGAAAGCCACGACCAGGCATTGGTGGGAGACAAAACAATTATTTTCCGCCTCGTAGATGCAGACATGTATTGGCACTTCAAAATAGGCGACGAGACGGAGCGCAGTGTACGCGGTATCGCGTTGCACAAGATGATACGCTTGCTTACGGCATCGACCATCAACGGGGGGTACCTCAATTTCATGGGCAACGAGTTCGGGCATCCGGAGTGGATAGACTTTCCGCGCGAGGGCAACGGATGGTCGCACAAGTACGCACGACGCCAATGGCATTTGGCTGACGACCCAACGTTGTGTTACCATTATTTGGGTGATTTCGATAGAGCGATGATACGTTTGCTCACCACGCCGAAAGGTATTGAGCGGAGAGAAGTGAAAGAGATTTGGCACCACGATGGCGACCTCGTTTTGGCGTATATGCGAGGCGATTTGCTCTTTGTTTTCAACTTTCATCCCACACGTTCTTTCACGGATTACGGTCTTTTGGTTCCCAAAGGTGAGTACGAAGTGGTGCTCAACACGGACAATCCGCTTTACGGAGGGTTCGGCAATACGGACGACACGTTGCGCCACTTGGCTCCCGAAGACCCGCTATACAAGCGTGTGCGAAAAGGTTGGTTGAAACTATATATCCCTTCGCGTTCTGCAATGGTACTCCGACGCATTACCAAACAGTAATAATAGAAGCCTGGCAAAGAGTGCCGGGCTTTTTTATTGACCGTGCGAATTTAGAAAACCCTTCAACATGTTGTGAAGAAATGTTTTGCGTAG
This sequence comes from Phocaeicola sp., assembly GCA_041814865.1. Classification (GTDB taxonomy): domain Bacteria; phylum Bacteroidota; class Bacteroidia; order Bacteroidales; family Bacteroidaceae; genus Phocaeicola. The sequence goes on from JBGXXU010000099.1 coordinate 11,559, forward strand.
CTCAAGAGGATATTCTCCGTTTAGTACTAAAGCCTTTTCCGTATCGTGAAACCTTTCTTTTTGTCTTCATCGCGAAGCAATAACGCATGGACCGCATCACTTTTCTATGGGAGTATGTCTGCGTTGTGCGCTTTTCTCTCTAAATTTGCAGGCTACTTGCTTCAAAGGCAAGGCTTTTGGATGGAAAAGAATAAAAAACAATATAGAACAATGGCAAAAGAACTGAAAGAACTCACCAAGCGCAGTGAGAATTATTCGCAGTGGTACAACGATTTGGTGCTAAAAGCCGATTTGGCAGAACAGTCGCCCGTGCGTGGTTGTATGGTCATCAAACCCTACGGTTATGCGATATGGGAGAAGATACAACGCCAACTCGACGACATGTTTAAGGAAACAGGACACGTCAACGCTTATTTCCCCTTGCTCATTCCCAAGTCGTTCCTCAGTCGCGAAGCCGACCACGTGGAAGGTTTTGCCAAAGAATGTGCCGTAGTGACGCATTACCGTTTGAAGAATGCAGCGGATGGTTCGGGCGTCGTAGTAGACCCTTCGGCACGTTTGGAAGAAGAGTTGATAATTCGTCCCACATCCGAAACCATCATCTGGAATACATACAAGAACTGGATAAACTCTTATCGCGACCTGCCTATACTGTGCAACCAATGGGCGAATGTGATGCGCTGGGAAATGCGTACACGCTTGTTTTTGCGTACAGCCGAGTTCCTTTGGCAAGAAGGACACACGGCACATGCTACGCGAGAGGAAGCAGAAGAGGAAGCAGAAAGAATGTTGCATGTGTATGGCGACTTTGCGGAGCAGTTCATGGCGTTGCCGGTGGTGAAGGGCAGTAAATCTGCCAACGAGCGTTTTGCGGGTGCATTGGAAACTTACACCATCGAAGGTTTGATGCAAGACGGCAAAGCTTTGCAGTGCGGTACTTCTCACTTCTTGGGTCAGAATTTTGCGAAAGCTTTCGATGTACAATTCGTGAACAAGGAAAACAAGCAGGAATACGTTTGGGCTACATCGTGGGGTGTTTCCACTCGTTTGATGGGCGCACTTATCATGACTCACTCGGATGACAACGGTTTGGTATTGCCTCCGAAACTTGCACCGATACAAGTGGTCATCGTACCTATTTATAAGAACGACGAGCAATTGAAGCAAATAGACGAAAAGGTAGCCGGTATCGTTGCAGAGCTGAAAGCTTTGGGTATCTCGGTGAAGTATGACAATGCGGACAACAAACGTCCGGGTTTCAAATTTGCCGATTACGAATTGAAAGGTGTGCCCGTACGTTTGGTGATGGGCGGACGCGACCTTGAGAACAATACGGTGGAAGTGATGCGACGTGATACTTTGGAGAAAGAAACACGTACTTGCGACGGATTGGCTGCGTATGTACGACAATTGCTTGACGATATACAGAAGAACCTCTATCAAAAAGCGTTGAACTATCGCTTGGCACATCAGACGAAGGTAGATACTTACGAGGAGTTCAAAGAACAAATCGAAAAAGGCGGTTTCATTCTGGCGCATTGGGATGGTACACCCGAAACAGAAGAGCGCATCAAAGAAGAAACGAAAGCCACAATACGCTGTATCCCGTTCGAAGCCGACGAAGAAAGTCTGCAACCGGGATTGGATATGGTTACAGGAAAACCATCGGCACGTCGTGTACTCTTCGCACGTGCTTATTGATAAACAGTGAGAGTTTGCTCTCACTGCATGACAAGCTGACAAAGACGGCATCGGACAGAGAGATATACTCTTTGTTTCTTCGGTAGCTCTCTTTGTCGGCTTGTTTTTTTGTAAATAATCGGTTTGTTCACTTCTTTGGCTTCTCGACGGTGAACTTTCCGAACATTGTCAAAAAGACAGAAACGAATACCGTTGTTTGTTTGATTTTCTCTCTATTTTTTCTCTCCTCGTGACATACGTAAGAAGATGAGGTTTGTGTATTTCATCCTGCCATTTCCATGTGTGCTTGAACTTGAATATCAACCGAAAACGCCGTAAGAAAAAGCCTCCATGCTATTGGTATTCTCAATATAAACCGTACTTTTGAGCGTTAAAACTTTTTGATAATATCATGGATATGGAAAAAATTGACTGGGGTAATCTGACGTTTGGATACATGCGTACGGATTACAATGTACGTTGCTACTACCGCAACGGAAAATGGGGCGCATTGGAGCTTCATTCTGATGAGAATATCAACATTCACATGGCTGCCACCTGTTTGCACTACGGACAAGAGGCTTTCGAAGGCTTGAAAGCTTTCAGAGGAAAAGACGGCAGAGTACGTGTATTCCGTCCCGAAGCCAATGCCGAGCGTTTGCAAAATACTTGCGAAGGTGTTTTGATGGCTCCATTTCCTACGGACATGTTTTGCGAAGCAGTAAAAATGGTCATCAAAGCCAATGAACGTTTTATTCCTCCTTACGGTAGCGGTGCATCTTTGTATTTGCGTCCGTTGCTCATCGGTACGGGAGCGCAAGTAGGCGTACGTCCGGCAGACGAATTCCTGTTTGTTGTCTTCGTATCTCCCGTAGGTCCCTATTTCAAAGGCGGTTTCTCTACAAACTCTTATGTGATAGCACGAGAGTACGACCGTGCGGCACCGCTCGGTACAGGTCGTTTCAAAGTAGGTGGCAACTATGCTTCAAGTCTTCGTGCCAATAAGTGGGCGAAAGGTTTGGGTTATGCTTGCGAATTCTATTTGGATGCCAAAGAAAAGAGATATATCGACGAGTGTGGTGCTGCCAATTTCTTCGGTATCAAAGACAATACTTATGTGACGCCGCTTTCTACCTCCATACTTCCATCTATCACCAACATGAGTTTGATGCAATTGGCAGAAGATATGGGCATGAGAGTAGAGCGTCGTCCTATTCCTGTGGAAGAGCTGGAAACATTCGAAGAAGCGGGAGCTTGCGGAACAGCTGCAGTTATCAGTCCCATTGCACGTATCGACGACTTGGATGAAAACAAGTCTTATATCATCTCTAAAGACGGAAAACCAGGTGAAAAGAGCTTGAAACTTTATAATAAGTTGAGAGGTATTCAAGACGGTGAAGAACCCGACACACACGGTTGGATTATGTATGTAGACTAAGACTCAAACGACATAGAACGCAGCAGACGGATATACACATCGGTATATCCGTCTGTTCTTTTTTTTGCAGTGTTTGGTTTGTGCAAAAAGTGTGTTGCGTGAGTGGATTTGATACGTGCCCAAGAATACAAACGGGAGTTTCTGCATAAATATACACTTCCCCTCATAACTTCGTAAGCTCAAAAACTTAGAACTTCAAATTGACTACATGTAGTCAATTTGATAACAACATGTTGTCAAGTCGATAGCATCATGTTGCTATCGCGATAAGAACATGTTGCTATCGCGATGACAACAGCGTCAAAGAATGTTAACATCATAATCGTATCGAGAAGGCGTTGCAACACGTTTTTTTTCGGTATCGATGTATCGAAAACTACGATGCGTCGATGTCCGAAAGTTCATTCGACCGCCAATGTTTTTCGGGCGGTAAATTTCAGTCTTTCTTGCCCGAGCGATGAGTATCGAGGAACCCAAAACATTACTTTACGAAGTGACTATGCGATAGAAAAGTCTCCATGTCCTTGTCGCCTCTGCCGGAAACTGTGAGTACTACCACATCATCGGGTTTGAAACGACAATGGGGCAGTGCCCCCAATATATGTGAGGATTCCAATGCCGGGATGATACCTTCCAAACGTGCCAGTTCGTATGCCGCGCGTATGGCTTCTTCGTCGGTGATAGCGAGTGTTTTTGCTCGTTTCGTGTGCGTGAGGTGTGCGTACAACGGTCCTATGCCCGGATAATCCAATCCCGAAGAAATAGAGTAGGGTTCTGCTACTTCTCCATTTTCGTCCATGATGACCAATGTTTTGCTTCCATGCAATACGCCTATTTTTCCCAAGTTGATGGTGGCTGCATTCATCCCCGATGTCAAGCCCTTTCCTGCCGCTTCGGCAAAAAGCAGTTGTACGCGGTCATCATTCAGATAGTGATAAATACTGCCTGCGGCGTTGCTTCCTCCGCCGATACATGCCATGATGTAATCGGGATAATCTCTTCCGATGGCTTCGTGCAGTTGCTCTTTGATTTCCTTGCTGATGACCGACTGCAGACGCGCCACCATGTCCGGATAAGGATGCGGACCTACGGCAGAACCGATGAGGTAGTGTGTGTCCTGTGGATTTTTGCACCATTCTTGCAAAGCCTCGTTTACGGCGTCTGTCAATGTCATGGTACCCGAAGTGGCTGCCACGACCGTTGCGCCCAACATCCTCATGCGTTCCACATTCAGATGTTGACGTTCCATATCGACTTTTCCCATGTAGATGTGGCACTCCATATCCATCAGCGCGCATACGGTGGCAGTGGCTACACCATGCTGTCCTGCGCCTGTCTCGGCGATGATGCGTTTCTTGCCCATCTTCTTTGCCAGGAGGATTTGTCCTATGGTGTTGTTGATTTTGTGCGCGCCCGTGTGGTTCAAATCCTCGCGCTTCAAGTAAATGTGCGCGCCATACTTACGCGACAGTTTTTCGGCACGATAAAGTGGTGATGGACGTCCCACATAGTGTTTGAGCAGTGCATGAAATTCTTGGGAAAATTCTTTGCTCTCTATGATACGCAGATAGTTTTCTTGCAATTCTTTGATGTTGGGCAATATCATATCGGGTACGTATGCACCGCCGAACTCGCCGTAGAATCCATTCTCGTTTACTTGGTAAGCATTCATTGTTTGTTGAATTAAAAGTGTTGGTAATAAAAAATGATGATAAAGAAAAACGGGCTGTCGTAAGTTCTACGACAGCCCGTTTTTGATATATTTCTCTCTTAGGTATATACACGCTGATGCTCACTTACGACTCTTGAGTAGTAAGCAACGCCACCAACCGAAAGTATAAACCGATGCGATATTCATGTCTGTTTGCTGATTTGTGTGCAAATGTACGTAAAGTTTGATTTGTTGCAACTTTTGTGTTGTTTTTTATAGGGACGAACTAAAAGTCCATGCCGACTCTGAGAGTTAGTCCGGCTAAACCGCGGTCTTCCTCTTCGTTGATTTCAGGTCTGTTTGTATCTTGTATAGACATACCGGCATTGAAGAAAAGTCCGTACTTGTTTTTTATCAACCAACGATAACCTGCACCCCAAAATAGATAAATCTTTTTGTAATAACCTACGGAATAACCTACTCTGAGGTCAAGATAAGGAGAAGATTTCTTCCAGAATTGAAAACGTAGATGACCGTAAAACGGTACGGTTAAAACATGTTTTGTCTTGCTCGTGTGTTCGTCGTAAAAATGCAGTCCCATACCGGCACCGGCAAAAAAGCGTGATGTGAGCTGATATCCATGTGTGGACATGATTTCCTTACACGTGTTATATCCTCCGGGCAATCCTCCTGAAATTCCTCCTGACAAGCCTAATTCTGCTGTCCAGCGGTAACCGCGTGGTGTTCCCGTGTAAGGTTTGACTTCGGTGTTTTCTTGTGCCATAGCGATGCAGGAGCATAATAACAAGGCTAACGATAAGAGTGTTTTTTTTGTTGTCATGGTGTATTGATTTTTTTGTTATGGAAACAAAGATAAAAACTTGTATTAAAAAAATGAAAGACTGTTGTTTTGCATAAGCCTCCGCAACATTGCGGGCAGAAACTATTGCCGTGCAGGACCACAAGACGTATAAAAAAACGAGGATGCATCGTTGTAGATACATCCTCGCGTATTTTTGTGGTTTGTTTGGTTAGAAAGAGTTTTCTTTCACGAACTTCACTATCTCATCTATATAACCGAAAGCCATACCAACCACAGTGTCTGCCGCGCCGTAATATACAGCCACACGTTTGCCGTCTTGCACTGCTGCACAAGGGAACACTACATTGGGCACGTCGCCTGCCAACTCGTAAGGAGCAGCAGGTGCAAGCAGGTAAGGACGCGTGCGGTACAATACCTTCTCGGGATTCTCTTTGTCGAGAATAGCTGCACCCATCGAGTAACGGAAACCGTTGCAGGTGTTGATGACACCGTGGTAAAACATCAACCAGCCTTCGCTCGTAAGGAAAGGAACAGAACCTGCACCGATTTTGGTGCATTGCCATGCGCTTTCGGGAAAAGGCGTCACTTTCATCACGCAACGATGTTCGCCCCAGTATTTCATATCCGGGCTATAGCTGATATAAATATCGCCGAAGGGTGTATGTCCGTTGTCGCTCGGACGGCTCAACATGGCGTATTTGCCGTTGAACTTTTGCGGAAAGAGTACTCCATTGCGATTGAACGGCAGGAAAGCATTCTCGCATTGGAAGAATTCCTTGAAGTCGAACGTATATGCCAGTCCGATAGTGGGACCGTGATAGCCATTGCACCACGAAATCCAGTAACGGTCTTCTATCCATGTCACACGTGGGTCGTATTTGTACTCGGATTCTATCATTTCCGTGTTACCGGCTTTGAAACGGATAGGCTCGTGTTCTATTTCCCAATTGATACCATCCTTGCTGAAGCCCGCGAAGATGTTCATTTGCACCGCTTTGTTGTCGCAACGGAACACACCTGCGAAACCATCGCCAAAAGGTACGACAGCACTGTTGAACACGCTGTTGGAGGTTGGGATGGCATAACGCCCTATGATAGGATTGCGACTGTAACGCCACATTACGTCTTTGCAATCTGTCGGTTTGTCTTCCCACGGCATCAAAACTGCGGGACAAATAGTTTTTTCTTCCATAAGTTTGTATTGTTTTTGTAGTTACTGTTTTGATTGTCAGATACGGTTTCCTTTGTCGTCGTAAGTGAAAGGAATAAAGTAAGTAATGAAGAAAGCAGGAATGCACGCTATCAATACGAAGATGAAGAACGGAGCATAACCGCCTGGTGAACCGAACATGTTTTCGAATACTCGGCACAAGTCGCCACTGATGGAACCGGGCATCATCACACCGAGGTTCATGATACCGGTGGCAAAGGCATAATGTGCCATTTGCTGTTCGCCCGGTGCTATCTGCTGCATCATGAACAAAGATAGCCCGACAAAACCGAAGCCATAACCGAAGTATTCGAAGATGATACCGCCGGCTATCAACCAATCGTTTGTCGGTTGAAAGAAAGCGAAGAAGGCATACACCGCAAAGGGGATGTTGAAGCAGGCGCAAAGTTTGAACAACGTATTCTTCAAACCTTTTGCAGAAATATAATAGCCTGCCAACAACGAGCCTAAGACGAATGCCGCAGCTCCGTACGTACCGAGATAAATACCTATTTCTTTTTCGTTCAATCCTAATCCGCCGTTTTCTCTGTTTGCCAAGAGAAAGAGCGGTACGATTTTCACGGCAAAACCTTCAGCCAATCGATACAAGAAGATGAAACAGATATAATACACGATATGGCGTTTCTTGAAGAAGCCTGTCAGCGAACTTTTCAACTCGTGCATCACTTCTCGCACTGTGCGTACATTCTTCTCTTTTTGTGGGGGAGAGGGAAGAAACATCATGTGATAAAAGCCGATAAACAGAAAGATACCTGCTATGATGCTCATGATATAACTCCATACCTGAGGTGTCACAGCTTTGATGCTTTCGGGCGTTCCGTCGGAAAGTCGTTCGAGCAAGAAGCCTGCCAGATAAACAAGTCCGCCTGTTGCAACTATTTTGGCTATATTGTAAAAAGCTCCTTGCCAACCGATGTATTTCGACTGTTCTTTGTTGCTGAGCACACCCATATACACTCCGTCACAAGCCACATCGTGTGTGGCACCACTGAATGCTATGATGGCAAACAAAACCAATGAGATGACGAAGTAGTCGGGGAGATGTAAACAGAATGCCACCAAGCCGAAAGTCACTCCGGATATGAGTTGTGTAATGATGACAAAAAACTTCTTTGTCTTGTACAATTCGAGGAAAGGACTCCAAAGCGGCTTCAAAGTCCACGGCAAAATAAGCAACGAAGTCCAGCGAGTAATCACTTCGTCTGCTACTCCCATACGACTGTACATGATAGATATCACCATATTGATGACTACAAACGGAAGTCCCATGGCGAAGTAAGCCGTAGGTATCCACGTAATGGGCGATTTGCGTACTGCGTTATTCATACGATGTCATTCTGTTTATTCGTTCCAAACTGTAGGCTTATCTCCCATTGTCAATACGAGTGTACCTCCGTTCACAATGTCCTGATGGTTGAAGAATGGTTTTTTCAGCGGCTTGCCGTTTAACTCCGCTTTTACCACGTATTTGTTTTTACGACTGTTGTTCTTTGCCTCGATGGCGAAAGTCTTTCCGTCTTTCAAGTGTATTACCGAGCAATTGAACAACGGTCTGCCGATAGAATACACAGGTTTACCGGGACACACCTGATAGAAACCCATTGCGTTGAGAACATACCAAGACGACATTTGTCCGCAGTCTTCATTGCCGGTAAGTCCGTCGGGAAGTGGACGATATTGCTCTCTCAGCACGCTGTCTACCAATTCTTGCGTACGCCAGGGTTGGTCTACATAATTGTATAAGTGTGTCACGTGGTGACTTGGTTCGTTGCCGTGTGCGTATTGTCCTATCAAACCGGAGATATCTGCAGAAACCAATTCGCCTGTCAGTTCGGATGAGATTGTAAAGAGCGAGTCGAGTTTATCGATAAAGGCTTTTCTTCCTCCCATCAATTTGACAAGTCCTTCTACGTCTTGCGGAACAAACCACGTCCATTGCCAAGCGTTGCCTTCGCAATAATCGTCGTTGCGGTGATTGGATGAGCGAGGGTCGAAAGGTGTATGCCATTGTCTTTTCAGGTCTTTGCCTCTCATGAAACGTACAGATGTATCGAAGTAATTTCTGTAAGCCTTTGCCAAACTGTTATACTTTTCCGCATTGGCTTTATCGTTCGCTGCTTCGGCAAGGACTGCTATACAGAAATCGTTGTAAGCATATTCGAGAGCTTTTGCCACTGTTTCGTTCTCGGTATCGCAAGGCACATAGCCGAGAGAGTTCTTGTAATACTTCGACTTCGGCATGAGGTGAGGCAAGACCGGCGGAGGACAAGAAATACCCGTAGTATCGTATTCCGCACTGCGCAGGCAGGCTTTGTAGGCTTGTTGCAAGTCGAAGTCGGAAATTCCTTTCGTATAAGCATCAGCTATCAAAGATACGGCGTGATAACCTATCATGGTTCCCGTATAGTTGCCGGCAAGTTCCCACATGGGGAAGATACCTCCTTCTTGTTGCTTGGTGAGCAGCGAATGAATGAAACGATTGTTCAAATCGGGGTCGATAATCGTAAGCAAAGGATGTAACGCGCGGAATGTATCCCACAACGAAAAGATGGTGTAAATGGGCTTTTGCGCATCGCCTTGTCGTACTTTCAAATCCATGCCCAGATAGCGACCGTCTACGTCCGTAAACAAGTTGGGACTAATGGCTGTATGATACATTGCCGTATAGAATGTAGTCTTGTCCTCCTTGCTGTCCGTGTCTATTTCTATCTTGGAAAGGTATTTGTTCCAGGCTGTTTTAGCGGCATTGCGTACGCCGTCGAAATCCCATGCGGGAATCTCCGCAACAAGATTTTTCTTGGCTCCTTCCATATCCACCGTCGAAACGGAGACTTTGGCAAAGACGGTACCGGGTTGTTGTTGTTTCTTGAATTTCAAGAGTGCTTTCTTGCGAGCATAAGGTTCGCCTTTTTCGTTGTAAATCGTATCTGTTACCAGCGTGTGCGTGAAAGGTTCGGAAAATGTCATATGGAAATTGATGACTTGGTCGAAAGCCCAATATCCTGTGATTTTATGGCCGCGTACTTCCGTGTCGTTTACCACTTCGAGTATCATGTCGCGGTTTTTCTGACGCTGAATAGAATAATCCAAGTCGATGATAAGACCGGCATCGCCTTCGGCAGGATAAGTGAACCTGTACAGAGCAGCGCGTGCGGTGGAAGTTATCTCTGTTTGTACTTTGTATCGTTCCAGCCAAACGCTGTAATAACCCGGTTCTGCAGTCTCGCGTTCGTGCGAGAAGCCGGATGCGTAAGGCAAAGTCTGCGAAGTGAAGTCTTGCGGATGGATGACTTGTTCGCCTACTGTCGGCATGATGAGTATATCTCCGTAGTCGGCGCATCCCGTACCACTCAAATGCGTTTGCGAGAAACCGTTAATGGTGGAATCCGAATAATGGTAACCCGAACAGGCATCCCAGCCATCGATGCGTGTGTCGGGGCTGGGCTGTATCATTCCGTGCGGAACAACGGCACCGGGAAACGTATGTCCGTGTCCATCCGTTCCTATGAAAGGATTGACGTAAGCCGTGTAATCCGTGCCATCGTTTTTTTGTGTGGCGGTGGAGCAAGCACTCAACAGCACGGCACTTGTGACAATAAGTGTAGAGATTGTTTTTTTCATTGTGATATGATAGTTGTTTGTTGTTTATTCGTGTATTGCAGGTTTAGTACCAACAGATACCGCTTTGGCTTGTCATGTCGAGTTCCAGAATACCGCCGCGCTGTATCTCGTCGTAAGTGATGTAGCTGCGTTTGTGCTTCTTTCCGTTCAGTTTAACGGAAGAGATATAAATGTTTTTTGCATCGAAATTGTTGGCGCGCACGATGAACTTTTTGCCGTTGGGCAAGTGCCATACGCTTTCGGCAAACTGTGGTGTTCCTATCTCGTAAGCATCGGATACGGGATTGAGAGGGTAAAAGCCCAGACTGCTGAAAACATACCAAGCCGACATTTGTCCGCAATCTTCGTTTCCGCAAAGCCCGTCGGGGGTATTCTTGTACAGTTCCGTACAGATGCGATGCACGTATTGCGCCGTTTTCCATGGCTGTTTTACCACATTATATAAATATGGTACGTGATGACTCGGTTCGTTGCCGTGTGCATATTGTCCTATCATTCCCGTACTGAAGATGGGAAGTTTCGTCGTATCGTCCGATGTTTTTGTAAACATTTGGTCAAGGCGTTTTGCCATCTCTTTTTCGCCGCCCAACAGTTTCATCAGTCCGCGTGTATCGTGTTGTACGGACCAAAGGTATTGCCAAGCGTTGCTTTCCGCGATGTAAGGCGTATATTCTTCGGGGTCGAAAGGAGAGATAAAGCGTCCTTTGTCATCGCGCGGTTGAAAGAAACCACTCTCTTTGTTGAATACATTCCGATAGTTCTTGGCGCGCTTGTAAAAGGTTCGGGCTATTTGCTTTTCTCCTGTCTTTTCTGCCAACAAGGCGATGCAGTAATCGTCGAAGGCGTATTCGAGTGTTTTGGAAAGCGACCAATTGTCTGTATTGTAGCTGTCCGTAACGTTGTAAGGCACGTATCCCAACGTTTTGTACTGTCCTATGTTGCGATAAGCGTCCAGATTGGCAGTCTGTACGCATAGTTGCAGTACTTCCTTGTTGGAGAAACCGCCGGGTGATTTTAGCAACCAATTGACAATAACGGGCACGGAGTGATAACCCAACATCATGTCCGTTTCGGAAGTGTACATGTTCCACACGGGCAATCTGCCTTTTTGTTTACCGAATTCGATGAGCGACCGTACCATGTTGCGCGTTTCCTTCGGGTGAGTCAACAGCAACAACGGATGCGTGGCTCTGTAGGTATCCCAAAGCGAAAATGTACTGTAATACTCCCAGCCTTCGGCTTTGTGCGTTTGATAGTCCACGCCTTGATAACTGCCGTCTACGTCTTTGAAGAGCGTAGGTGCCAGCATGGAGTGATAGAAAGCCGTGTAGAAGATGGTGCGTTTGTCTGCGTCGTTTGTTTGTACTTGGAGTTTGCCGAGTTCTTTTTCCCACAATCGCGTAGCTTTTGCAAGATAGCGGTCGAAATCGTTGTGTGGGGCTTCGTACTGCATATTGAGCATGGCTCCCTCCATACTGACGCCCGACAGAGCCGTGACAACCACGATTTGTTCGCCTTCCTGCGTGTCGAAATCCAAACGGGCAATACTGCCTTTTCCGTTCTCCATACCTTGCAATACTTTTTCGTCTATGGAAATTTTACGGAAGGGACGCGAGAAACGTGTGACGAAATACACTTTCTGGTCGCGTGCCCAGCCGTCTGAGAAACGATAACCGCGTATGGTCACCGAGTCCACGACTTCTATGTGCGAATCGAGTGTCTTGTCCCAGTTCATGGCTTTGCGCAAATTCAGGAATACGGCACTTTGTGCTTTCGGGAATGTATAACGTTGTACACCGCAACGGGGAGTGGCGGTGAGTTCCACGTTGATATTATAGTCGGTGAGCCTTACTTGATAATAGCCTGCATAAGCCTTTTCGTCTGCGTGGGAAAAACGGGAGTAAATACCCGGTTCGCCTGCTGCCTCGCGATACGGAAGTGTAACGGGCAGAAAGGAAATATCGTACAAATCGCCTGCTCCCGTGCCGGAGAGATGCGTATGGCTAAAGCCTGCTATCGTGGAGTCGGGGTAAAAATAACCTGCTATGCGGTCCCAACCCGACAGTCCGTTGTCGGGGCTCAACTGTACCATGCCGAAAGGTGTTTGTGCACCGGGATAAGTATTGCCCGTATAGTCCGTTCCGATAAACGGATTGACAAAATGTACAAGACTTTGTCCTGTAACAGAAAATCGGGTCAAAAAGCAAAACAAAATCAACAAGGTAGCCTTGTGCTGTATCTTCATATTTTCAATAGGTTTCTGTAAATATCTTCCAAAGATACGGCATTAGTCTCAGATATGCTATGTACACGCACTATAAATAGCATTTGCCGGTGTGAAACGAGGTGCCGGAAGACGGACGAAAAAGTACTTGTTCGACAGGTAACTGTGATGTATAAATATACAGAAACAGCTCTCTTTTCTGCATATTTATGCAATGCCGTTCCGGTATATCGGTATCGAGAACGGTCGCTACGCAATGATTTTCCCATCCGAAAAAGCATTGAAAAACCATGTATCCGACGATAAAAAAACGCCTCTACGATGCCTTCCTGACGCGATTATGATGTTAACATTCTTTGACGATGTTGTCATCGCGATAGCAACATGTTCTTATCGCGATAGCAACATGATGCTATCGACTTGCGTACATGTTGTTATCAAATTGACTACATGTTGTCAATTTGAAGTTCTAAGTTTTTGAGTTTACGAAGTTATGAGGGGAAGTGTATATTTATGCAGAAACTTTTTATATAAGAAACGAGTTTATGAGTTGACGAGGTACGAGGAGGATACTCTTTTCTTCTATATATAATAAGGAGTGGAAACGTATCTTTTCCCGCGCCTTCGTACACCTTTTCTCACCCGTATGTCAGCTATTCCGAGAGCGTTCTGTTGTTGATATTCTTTGAGCATCGCGCAAGTTGATGCGCGTGTCACGTATCAAATCTGCTTGCGCAACACATTTTTGCGCAAGCAAATACGGCAAAAAAAGAAGCGTATGAATGTGCGCGATTATTGTCGTCTATGGTCGGTAGAATGTCTATTGCCGATTTGTCTTGGCGGTGGCAGATGTTTTCTTAACAGGGGCGGATAGGATGGTGTGTATGCGGAAAGCAGGAATTTGGGGTGTTCTGATGCCGGGTTTAAGTTCTCCCGAGACGAGGTATAGACAGCCGTTCCTCTTTAACAGCACTGCACCTGCGCGATTGCTGTTTGCCATTTGTGGGATGACTTTCCATTTTCCGGTTTTTGTGGAATAACAGAGTACATCTTTGTTGAAACGATACCATTCGGCGGGGTGTGTCAGGTAGTCCACGCCGGCTTTTCCTTCTACCGCAGCCTTGAATATCCGTGCATCGACACCTCCCATGACGATGATTTTCTCTTTGTGCGATATGGCGGAAGCACCGACGGCACATCGGCGGTGTCGCTCTTTGTCGAGAGGCAGTTCGGTTTCTATGGTCCAAGTGTTTGTTTGCGGATGGTATTTGAGTATTTCGGTGGACAATGTACATCCTTTCTTTTTGTCGTGATGAAAACCTCCGATGAGGAAGATACCTTTTTCGTTTGCCACGAGTAAAGACTGTTCTCGTGGCGCACCGGGATAGTCTGCCAAGCGTGTCCATGCGGTGGAGTTTTGTAAATCGAGTCGGTACACGGCATTCGTGTTGCTTTCGTTTCGTCCGCCTGCAATGTACAAGGCATTGTTGTACAATGTGGCTCCACCGCTGTATATGCCTTCGGGCAATGAAGGCAGAGGGGACAGCGTGCATATTCCCTTGCTGTCGATGGATACTCGGAGTACGGACCTCGATATGCTGTCCTGGTTCATGCCACCCAACAAAATCAAACCGTTGGGGACTTCCACTGTTGCGCCATAAGCCACAGTGTGAGGTGTACGAAATGCAATACTCCAGCCGGCTTCTGGTTTCCGCATATCCAACATGTGAAAGGTGTTGTGATAGACTTTCTTTCCTCCTTCCGTAAGCGGTTTTTCGGGGAAGTTACAACCACCGCCCACCAAGAGATATTGTTCTATGAAACCGGCAAAAGGTGCGGCAAGCCCTTCTTTCACCGGCAAGTCGGGCAAGTTGTGGCAAGTGGCGGTGTTTTGTGCGGTCAGTCCGCATGGAGCGAGTAAAAGTGCGAGGAGTAGTGCGCGTATTACGAGCGTTTGAAGTCTTTTCGTCATGTCGTGATATTGTTTGTCGAAAGCAAAAGTATGCGATAAAATCGTATGCTCAAAGCTACGTCAGGGGATTTATCCCTACCTTTGCCCCTCGGAAAAAGCTGTTGCAAGGATGACAGTCGAATTATGACATGGATATATTGCGCTTTATAAAGAACTGGATACTCCCTTTTGCCATGCTGACAGGCATTTTGGCATATTTGGGATACGATGCGTTGGGATTGCCGATACATATACGCGTGGCAGTAACGGATATTGCTACTGTGGCACAACCGCTTTTGTTGTTTACCATGTTGTTTTTCACCTTTTGCAAGATAGATGTTACACACTTGCAATTGTGTCGTTGGCATGGGTGGTTGCTTTTGTTTCAAGTGGCGGTCTTTGGTTTCTTGCTTATCTTGGCTAAGTTGTATCACGACAGCGAATGGTTGGCTTTGCTCGAAGGTGCCGCGCTTTGTATCATTTGTCCCACTGCCACTTCGGCATCGGTGATTACAAGAAAACTGGGCGGCAATGCGGAGCGTTTGGTGGCTTATACCATTTTGATAAACCTGTGCGTGTCGGTAATCATTCCGCTTTGTGTACCGTTGTTGCATCCTCAAGAGGGAGTGGATTTCTTTTCGGCTTTTGCCGTGATATTGGCTAAGGTTTTTCCGCTTCTTCTGTTGCCTTTGATAGCAGCCGTTGTTGTGCGTAAGTATTTTCCTCGTTTGCATGCACTTTGCGTGCGTTATCCCGACTTGTCTTTTTATCTGTGGGCGGTGGCGTTGACTGTTTCACTCTCTCTCACTACCAAAGCTGTGGTACATAGCGATGTCCCGATTTGGGTACAATGCGGTTTGGGTATGGTTTCTCTGTTGGCTTGTTTGTTGCAGTTTTATGTCGGTCGTCGCTTGGGCGCACCTCACGATGATGTGATTGCAGGCGGTCAGTCGCTTGGACAAAAGAATACGGTGTTAGCCATTTGGATAGGTTTCACATTCTTTACACCCGTCTCCGCCATGGCTGCAGGCTTCTATTCCGTGTGGCACAATCTTGTCAATTCTTATCAGCTTTATCGTTTGCGGAAAGAAAGCAAATGAAATCGGTAGAGTAAACCGTAAGAACGCAGGTTCTTTTATCGACAAATACTCTTTTGCCGATTCTCATCGAAAAGCTTTCTATATTAAATAGGAGTACATTTGATTTTTTTCATACTTTTGCAGGCGAAAAACTTAAAAAAACATTGATGCAACACCTTGTGATAGTGGAGTCTCCGGCAAAAGCGAAGACAATAGAAAAGTTTCTTGGAAGCGAATATAAAGTGCTCTCGAGTTATGGACATATTCGCGACTTGAAGCAGAAGTCATTCAGTGTAGATGTGAAGAATGATTTTCAGCCTATATACGAAGTGCCGGAGGAGAAGAAAAAGCTGGTTGCCACACTCAAAAGCGAAGCTAAAAAGGCAGATACCGTGTGGCTGGCTTCCGATGAAGACCGCGAGGGAGAAGCCATATCTTGGCACTTGTACGAGGTGTTGAATTTGACGCCTGAAAAAACGAAACGTATCGTGTTTCACGAAATTACGAAGTCTGCTATTCTTCATGCAGTGGAAAATCCGCGTCAAATAGATATAGGTCTTGTCAATGCACAACAGGCGCGTCGTGTGTTGGACCGTATCGTGGGTTTCGAATTGTCGCCCGTATTGTGGAAGAAAATAAAACCCGCACTTTCTGCCGGACGTGTGCAATCTGTGGCTGTGCGTTTGATAGTAGACCGCGAACGCGAAATACAGCAATTCAAAACAGAAAATTCATACAGGGTTTCGGCTGTATTCTTGGACGAAAACAAAACGGAAATAAAAGCCGAGTATCAACAACGCTTTAAGACAGAAGAAGAGGCTGCTTTTTTCCTTCAACAATGTCAGGATATGGATTTTTCCATCACGGATATTACCACCAAACCCGGCAAACGTACGCCTGCAGCACCGTTTACGACTTCCACCTTGCAACAGGAAGCATCTCGCAAGTTAGGCTTTTCCGTTTCTCAAACCATGGCAATAGCACAGCGTTTGTACGAAGCCGGATATATCACTTATATGCGTACGGACTCTGTCAATCTGTCGAATTTGGCTTTGACAACAAGTAAAAATACCATTGTGGAAATGATGGGAGAACGTTATGCCAAAACTCGCCGTTATGCAACCAAGTCCAAAGGAGCTCAGGAAGCGCACGAAGCCATACGTCCCACTTACATGGCAAACGAAACCGTAGAAGGGACAACGCAAGAGCGCAAGTTGTACGAGTTGATATGGAAACGTACCCTTGCTTCGCAAATGGCAGATGCGGAAATAGAGAAAACCACAATTACCATCGGTGCATCGAATTTGAAGGATACTTTTCAGGCTGTAGGCGAAGTGGTAACTTTCGACGGTTTCTTGCGTGTTTATAAAGAATCGTACGACGATGATACCGAACAGGACAGCGAAGAAAATCTGCTTCCTGCGATGATAGCCGGTCAAAAACTGTCTTACAAAGAAATCAAGGCAACAGAACGCTTTACCCTTCCGGCGCCACGTTATACGGAAGCCAGTCTTGTACGTAAACTCGAAGAATTGGGTATCGGTCGTCCGTCTACATATGCACCTACTATTTCTACTGTTCAACAACGTGGTTATGTAGAAAAGGGTAACAGAGAAGGTGTCGAACGTACCTATACGATATTGAAACTTTCGGGCAAGAAAATAGGCAAATCCGTCAAAACGGAACAGGTAGGCAAAGACAAAGGAAAACTTTTGCCGACAGACGTAGGAATGGTGGTGACGGATTATCTCATGTCAGCTTTTCCTGCTATCATGGACTATAACTTTACGGCATCCGTAGAAAAAGAATTCGATGAAGTGGCAGAAGGAACAAAGGCTTGGGAAACCATCATGGGCTCGTTTTATAGCAAGTTTCATCCGTTGGTAGAAGATGCGATGACGGTACGTACCGCACAAAGAGTGGGAGAGCGTATTTTGGGAATAGAACCCGAAAGCGGTCGTCAAGTGTCGGTGAAGATAGCACGTTTCGGACCAGTGGTGCAAATCGGTACTTCCGATGAAGAAGAGAAGCCGAGATATGCTCCCATCACGAAAGAGTATTCTATGGAAACCATTACACTCGAAGAAGCACTCGGTCTATTTGGTTTACCTCGCACGCTTGGAACGTACGAAGGTGAAGAGGTGAGTGTGGGAACCGGTCGCTTTGGTCCTTACGTGAAACATGGAAAAACTTTTGTGTCCATTCCGAAAAATTATGACCCGATGAGCATCACGTTGGAAGAAGCGGAAGCACTCATAGCAGAAAAGAAAAATACGGATGCACGGAAAATCATCAAGGTTTTCGAAGAAATGCCCGGTTTGCAAGTTTTGAATGGACGCTATGGAGCATACATCTCGTTCGAGAAAAAGAATTATAAGATTACGGAAAAGATTGAGCCTGCAGCATTGACATTGGAAGATTGCCGACGTATGATGGAGGCACAACAAGATAAACCTGCTACCAAACGTAGACGTACCGTCAAGAAAAAGTCATGACACGGATATTTCTCATCGGTTATATGGGTTCGGGAAAGACAACGCTCGGACGCGCCTATGCAAAGGAGATGGGATTGACGTTTATAGACTTGGATTGGTATATCGAAGAACGCTTTCATACCTCCGTGCAAAAACTCTTCGCACAACGAGGTGAAGAGGACTTCAGACGCATCGAACAAAAAATGTTGCACGAAGTTGCGGATTTCGAAGATGTGGTGATTGCTTGCGGAGGAGGTACACCTTGTTTTTTTGATAATATGGAGTACATGAAAGCGCGTGGTTTCACAGTTTTTTTGGATGCAAGCATAGAAGTTTTGTTCAGGCGTTTGAAAGTGGCTCGTTCTTCTCGTCCGCTGTTGGCAGAAAAAAACGATGAGGAATTACGTAGCTTCATTGCACAAACATTGGAAGAACGTATGCCTTATTATGAAAAGGTACACATAAGAATCAATTCGGATTGCTTGGAAAGCAGAAAGCAGATAGCCAAAGCAGTTGAGCAATTGAGAATGCAAATGGAAAAATAAACAACAGACTATTAAAGTATAGAAATGAGAAAATGGCGTATTGAAGATTCCGAAGAACTCTACAACATCAATGGTTGGGGTGTTTCGTACTTTGGTATAAACGAAAAGGGGCATGTGGTGGTGACACCTCGTGAAAAAGGAGCAGCAGTAGACTTGCGTGAGTTGGTAGACGAGTTGCAACTAAGGGATGTCAGCACACCGATGTTGGTGCGTTTTCCTGACATTTTGGACAATCGTATTGAGAAAATTTCCAATTGCTTTGCACAAGCATCGCAAGAATACGGCTTCAAGGGTGAGAACTTTACGGTGTATCCCATAAAGGTAAATCAAATGCGTCCGGTTGTAGAGGAAATCATCAGTCACGGCAAAAAGTTCAATCTCGGATTGGAAGCCGGTTCGAAACCGGAACTTCATGCAGTTATTGCCATCAATACGGACTCGGATTCCATTATCATTTGCAATGGTTATAAGGATGAGAGTTATATAGAGTTGGCGCTTTTGGCACAAAAAATGGGTAAGCGCATATTCCTTGTAGTGGAAAAACTGAACGAATTGAAACTTATAGCCAAGCTTGCCAAGCAACTGAATGTACGTCCCAATATAGGTATTCGTATCAAATTGGCTTCCTCCGGTAGCGGTAAGTGGGAGGAAAGTGGAGGCGATGCGAGTAAGTTCGGTCTGACATCGAGCGAATTGTTGGAGGCTCTCGACTTTATCGATAAGAAAGAGATGCGCGATTGTCTCAAATTGATACATTTCCATATAGGTAGTCAAGTCACCAAAATACGCCGTATCAAAACCGCGCTGCGCGAAGCATCACAGTTTTATGTACAAATGCACCAGTTGGGATATCCTGTGGAATTTGTAGACATAGGCGGTGGATTGGGTGTGGATTACGATGGTACACGTTCGTCTTACAGTGAAAGCAGTGTGAACTACTCCATACAGGAATACTTGAACGACTCTATTTCCATCATGGTAGATGCCAGCGATAAGAATGGCATACCTCACCCGAATATCATTACCGAAAGCGGTCGCTCGTTGACGGCACATCATTCTGTGTTGATTTTCGAAGTATTGGAAACGGCTTCATTTATAGATATGGAAGAGGACTTTGTGGTAAGTCCCGATGACCATGAGCTGGTGAAAGAACTTTACCAGATTTGGGATAAACTGAACCAAAGTCGCATGATAGAAGCATGGCACGATGCTCAGCAGATACGTGAAGAAACACTCGATTTGTTCAGTCACGGAATCGTGGACTTGAAAACGCGTGCATTGGTAGAACGTTTGTACTGGTCGGTGACAAAAGAAATCAGCCAAATAGCTTCGGGATTGAAACATGTACCCGATGAATTCCGCAAGCTGGACAAACTGCTTGCAGATAAATACTTCTGTAACTTTTCACTCTTTCAGTCTTTACCGGATTCGTGGGCGATAGACCAAATCTTCCCTATCATGCCGATACAACGTTTGGATGAGCGTCCCGACCGTTCGGCTACGCTGCAAGACATCACTTGCGACTCGGATGGCAAAATTGCCAACTTCGTTTCTCCGCGCAATGTGTCGCATGGCTTACCTGTACATAGCATCAAGGCACGCGAGTCTTATTATATAGGAGTATTCCTGGTAGGTGCTTATCAGGAGATACTGGGGGATTTGCACAATCTTTTTGGCGATACGAATGCCGTACACGTCAGCGTGAACGAGAAAGGTTATACCATAGACCAAATCATAGACGGCGAAACGGTAGCCGAAGTCTTGGACTATGTACAATACAATCCCAAGAAATTGGTGCGTACACTTGAAACGTGGGTGACAAAGTCCGTCAAAGAGGGACGCATTTCTGTGGAGGAAGGCAAAGAGTTTCTTTCTAATTACCGTTCAGGGCTTTACGGATATACTTATTTGGAGTAAACGAATACTTGTTTGTTAAATAACACGAAAAAGAAGACGGATGCTGTAACTTTTGGGTTGCTCATCCGTCTTTATTGTAGAAGCGATGCAAAAGATAAGTTTTGAAGAGGATATATTACCACTCAAAGATAAACTGTTTAGAGTTGCGTATCGGATAACCTTACAACGTGATGACGCCGAAGATGTGGTGCAGGATACGATGCTGAAGGTTTGGAGTAAACGCTCGGAGTGGGATGAAATGGACTCGATAGAGGCTTACTGTTTGGTTGTAGCTCGGAATCTTGCTTTGGACAGAGTAGGAGAGAAAGGGTTCAGGCATGATGAGTTGACGGAAGAAAGCGTGCAAATACAGGATACGCAAACACCGGATACGCGTTTGGAAAGCCAAGAACAATATCGCATATTGGACGGTATTATCGCGGGGTTGCCCGAAAAGCAACGTACGGTATTACAGTTGAGAGATATAGAAGGAAAAACTTATAAAGAGATAGCCGACATCTTGCAGCTTACCGAAGAACAGGTAAAGGTAACGCTGCACAGAACAAGGCAACGCATCAAATTATTGTATAACGAAATAGAGCATTATGGATTATAAATACATAGAGCAACTTTTGGAACGTTATTGGAATTGCGAGACTTCGGTAGAAGAAGAGCAAATCCTGCGTACATTCTTCAAACAGAAAGATGTGCCGTCCCACTTGGTGCGTTATCGTTCGTTGTTCGCGTATCTCGACGAAGAAGCAAAACTCACGGTCAGCGAAGATTTCGAACAACGTATCTTGGACAAAATAAATCGTCCGGTAGTAGAAGCCAAACGTGTGACTTTCCTATCGCGCTTTACTCCTTTGTTCAAGGCTGCGGCAATCCTGCTCTTGCTTTTTTCTGTGAGTAGCCTGGTAAAGCTTTCGTTAGACGGTACGAGTACATCGGATGTACTGGTGCAGGCACCGGATACCTTGCAGGAAGATGTCAATAAACCGCAAGTAGCTTATCAATCGGATACGTTGTCGCTTCCGGTTCAGGAAACTTTGCGGACGGTGGGCGACACCTTGGAATAGAACTTTTTTATTTTGCTTATATAGATACTTAATAGGGAACAGAGGCTGTGAAGCCTGCTTCCAAATCTAAAAACCTTAAGAAGGATGGCAATGCGCCATCCTTTTTTTGTATTTGTGCTTTTGTCCGCAAAAGAGGAATAAAAAATCGGCCATCAGTGTGTACCTCCAATGAGCGTGGCGGACAACTGATGACCGGTTTTATCTATAGGCAGATAGATAACGGTTTCTGTCGGGCTACGGAGAGTTGAGGGTACAAGTAAAGACGGTATTACCGTTGCCGGCATGACCTTGAGGTAATCATTCTTATGCTTAAGAGTTTACATGTAACCGATAGTCTCTAATCCCCGAGAGCCTTCTCGTGCAATTGCATTGGCAGGTCTTCTGACTTACTCTTTCTTATACTCCTTCCCATTCTGCGATTGGAATAGTGGATTAGACTGTATAAGAATCCGTATGGAGTTCACAGCAGCGGGTCTGTTTAGGATTTTCACCTAATTCCCTTTTCATTCTTCTTGTTTGTATGCGACAAAAAGAAACCGAATGCCTTACAAAGATAAAGAAGTTATTTAACAATACAATTTTTCGTGCTTTTTTTCCGGCGCAGGCTTGCGACTTCCGTATTTGTTTGAAAGGTGTGTAAAAGAAAAGCCACAGACAATTGCGACTGTCTGTGGCTGATACTATGTGTTTGCGATGAACTTTAGTCTTCGTTTTCTTCGTAGAGAGAGTTGGCAAACTCCATTTCGCCGAGTATGACGAAGTAAACGTCTTCGGCAGAATAGGGACCCATGCCATCTTTTTTGGCTTCTCGCAGGATGAAGTCTGTCATCTTCTTTTCGTCCACAACAAAATAGTTTTCGTTGCCTTCGTCATCGGTTGCCGAGTCGTTGGCACTGTAATACTCTGTTATCAAGTCGAGAAGATAATACAAATCGTCATCTTCGAATTTTTCTTTCAATTCCGAAGGGAGATAGTTGCGAATGAAGTCTACAACTTCCTGTTCGTCTTCCAACTCGTAGAAGTGTTCATCTTGTTTACTCATCGTAGTTGATATTAGAGCAATGCTTCGAATTTGGCTTTCAATACGTCTTTCGGTGCGCTACCTACGTGTTTTTCCACTACTTGTCCGCCTTTGATGAACAGGATGGTGGGGATGGTGCGGATGTTGTATTCTGCTGCGAGGTCGGCGTTTTCGTCCACGTCGCATTTTACTACGTTGATTTTTCCAGCAAACTCTTCGGAGAGTTCTTCTACGATAGGTGCTACTTGACGGCAAGGACCGCACCAAGTTGCCCAAAAGTCAATTACGATAGGTTTTTCTTCAGCCAAAAGAGCTTTGAATTGTGCTTCATTTACTGCTTGTGCCATGTGTTTATGAAATTTATTGTTAGTAATCAAAATGCGGAATACGATTGTAGACCAGGCGTGGTGCGCCTTGTTACAAGATATTCTTTGCAAAAATGGGGAGAAATGTTGAAGCGGGCAAGTATTTTCTTATTCATTGTACCTATCGGGTAATAGATTATTTTTATCGGCGACCGATTGATGCTTCCGACTTATGCCGACTGTTCCTGCATAAATATACGCTTCCCCCTCGTAACTTGCCAACTCAAAAACTCGTCCCTTCAAGTTGGCAACATGTTGCCAATTTGATAACAACATGTACGCAAGTAGATAGCATCATGTTGCTATCGCGATAAGAACATGTTGCTATCGCGATGACAACAGCGTCAAAGAATGTTAACATCATAA
>JBGXXU010000100.1:0-5702 GCA_041814865.1 Phocaeicola sp.
ACTGTCATGTTGGGGGGCGATGCCTTGGAAAAGGTAACTCTGGTCGACTTACCTAAATTGCAGGATCAAAGCAAGCTGAAATTCAGAGCAGCAAACAACAAACTTTTGGATTTGAATAACATCTTCTTCTCTTTCATTAGAACTTATATTATTGGTTAATGCTTATGTCTCATCATAAAAAATGACGGTGCGAAGTTCGCCGAAAAAAACGAGTCTCACAATAACTAAAAAAGATGATTTTCACAAAGTTATTACCTATTTATGGGGAATGTTTATCTTGTTGTTGCAGAGTTTTTTTCTTCTCTACTCGCCATGAAAGATCTTTTCTCCGAAAAAATGGTTTTTCGAGGTTCTTTCGGACCGAAAAAACATTGCGCAGCAACCCGGTATCGTACGAAAGTACAGACACTACATGGTATAAATATATGTATGGGAAAAGCAACATCCGATGCGAGAACAGCACCGCCCGTTCGTTTGAAAATCGCAAGAGGCAACCGAGAGCGGTTACGGGGCTAAACATCAGAGTGTAATTTTAGTTAAATATGGATTATCCTCCGACGGAGGAAAGAGTTTTTTCTTTTCCTTTGTAATAAATAACGCGTGCTCAAGGTGTTGCCTCCGCTTCCGGAGGCAAGGCGGTGAGAAGCACGTTGATACAAATCTAAAGCTAAAGCGATGGTAATACTTGGTATCGTTTGGGATGTAGACCCCGTACTTTTTCGTTTGGGTAGCCTCGAAGTACGTTGGTACGGACTTATGTGGGCAGCAGGTTTTCTTCTTGCACTCGAATTCATGACACGTTTTTTCAAACGCGAGAAATATCCCGAAGAGTGGGTCGATAAGCTCTTTATTTACGCCATCGTCAGTTGTATCGTCGGGGCTCGCTTGGGGCATGTGTTTTTCTACGAATGGGAAGCATACAGTGCCAATCCTGTCGAAATCCTGAAAATATGGAATGGCGGACTTGCCAGTCACGGTGGCGTCTATGCGCTTATCCTCACCATGATGTGGTTTTCTTATAAAGTCACGCACAAGAATGTTTGGTGGCTGTTCGACCGCATGATACCGGCAGTAGCCATTGTCGCGGGATGTATTCGCTTCGGCAATCTGATGAATTCGGAGATATTCGGGCTTCCCACCGATTTGCCTTGGGGTTTCGAGTTCGTGCGTTCTGCAGAGTGGCAACGCCTGTACAATGCCGACAACGAAGCGTTGGCTTGTCATCCTACGCAGATATACGAGATGCTGTATTGCTTCCTGGCATACGTCGCTTGGTGGTTGATGTATCGCAAGTTCGGCTTGCAACGCTACGTAGGACTCATCACGGGAGTTGCACTCCTGGTATTCTTCGGTTCGCGTTTCGTGTTGGAATTCATGAAAAATCCGCAAGTGGCACAAGAGACAGCCATGGTACTCAATATAGGGCAGCAACTGAGTATACCGCTCATCTTGCTCGGGTTGTATCTTATCTTCACTTCGAAACATCGCAAAGAAAGTTTCGGTGTGTTGTAAGTTTTCTGTAACAAAGAGGATGCTTTATGCCGGGCTTATTTCGCAAAAGCGGTAAAAACTCCAAACTTCTGTATTATCTGAAAGGGTATTTCAACTACCTGATGCCGGCTTGTCTCTATCGACGCAGACTGCAAAAAGCTTTGCAAGAGATAGAACAGCGCGAAGACCGTGCTTATATCCACGAACGAGCCGAGTATTACAACAAGCTGACCGCAAACACTCCGCTCGCTCCGAACAGTCCGACACTGGCGGAACACAAGCCCGGAAAAATCAAAAGCGTGTATTTCTTCGACTCGTACGAATACACTCGTTGGTTCCCGAAGCATTTGCGCTGGTCGCTCATACCGGGAGATACGAATTACTTGGTGTTGCATCCTGCCATCGTCAAGGCGCGTCCCCTCTCCGAAAACAATGCCAATTCAGTGTTGCTCAATATGGACAAGGTACGCCATTTCGTTTTCTTGCAAGACCGAAAGCCTTTTCGCGAAAAGATGAACAAAGTCATTTTCAGAGGAGAAACAGACGGCAAACCTTGGCGACAGGATTTCGTTCGGCGGTTTCACGAACATCCGTTGTGCGATGCCGGCGACTCCGCTTCTCTTCCTCACGCACCTGCTGCACCTTTGCTCACACTTTATCAGCATTTGGACTATAAGTTCATCATGTCTTTGGAAGGCAACGATGTGGCAAGCAATCTGAAATGGGTGATGTCTTCCAATTCTGTGGCAGTCATGCCTCGTCCCACATGCGAAACGTGGTTCATGGAAGGCAGGCTTATTCCCGACTATCATTATATAGAAATAAAGCCCGACTACTCGGACTTCGTAGAACGCATCCGGTATTACATAGCTCATCCCGAAGCAGCAGAACGAATCATAGCCAACGCACATGCGTACGTGGCACAGTTCAAAGACAAAAAACGGGAACGACTGATATCGCTTTTGGTGCTGAAGAAATACTTCGACCGCACGGGGCAAAGCTGACACGTACGAAACGCATCTATCGGAAGAGAGAGGACAAGAGTTACAGTTTGCTCAGGATGCGCTTTCTTTCTTCTTCGCTGAAAAGTCGGTTGAATTCTTCTCGCGTTCGCTTCCAACGCTTGTGCGACCACAACCAGTAAGGCGGACATCGGCGAATACTTTCTTCCAACAAACGGAAATAAACAGCCGTAATGGCGAAACGCGGTTCCGATTGCGGATTGCTCGTGATTTCCACAAACCGACAAGTATAATATCCTCTGCGCACACGTGTCATGTCGGCATAAAACACCGTCGAATTGTTCAATCTCGCAATACGTTCCGCACCCGTAAATGCAGGCGTATCGTGGTGCAGGAAATCTGCCCAATAATGTGCACTGCCATAACCCGGCACTTGGTCGGCGATATATCCCACCACGTTGGGACGTTTTTCCTTTTGCCACGTCATAACAGTACGAAACGTATCGTCCTGCGCGATGGACAAAGCACCGAATCGTCCTCGAATAGTTAGAAACAATCTGTCCGCAAGACGACTTTCCAACGGGTGATATATCTGTCCGCACAAACTTCCTGCCTGCAAAGAAGCGGGCAAACTACTTACCCATTCCCAATTGCAATAATGTCCCAAGTACAAAGAAACCGAACGTCCCGAACGCAGGATGGCGTCTATCGCTTCGGAATTCTCGAAGACCATGCGACGCTTCATTTCGCTTTCGCCGATGGAACAAAGTTTTACCGTTTCCACCATGTAGTCGCAAAAGAAAGCATAGTATTCGCGTTCTATACGTATGATTTCCTCCAAAGTCTTTTCGGGGAAAGAAGACACGAGATTGTCGCGTACCACTCTCCGACGATAACGCACCAGATAATACAAAAGCAGACGCAAACAATCGGCAAAGAAATACAGACAACGCAAAGGCAAGAGCGAAATCAGATAAATACCGCCGTAAATAAGATAATAAGCCATATTGCCAAAGAAAGCCCTCATCGGTCTGCTGTTTTATGAATGAAAGGTTCGAGTTTAGCCAATATCTGTTCGGGGGTTATGCTGTAAAGGCAGGCATAATCCTTGCGTGCACAAGGCTTGTCGCCGAATATCGAACAGGGACGACAAGGCAAGTCTGTTTCCACGACATTTTCCACACGTTGTCCCCAACCCATGAAACCGGCAAAGCGATGTGTGGCACCCCACACCGAAACAACGGGCGTACCTGCCAACGACGCCAAATGCATATTGCTGGAGTCCATGCAAAGCATCACATCGAGGTGATGCATCAAAGCCAATTCGCCGTTCATGCGTAAGCGACCTGCCACCGACAAAACATTTGCGTAACGCATAGTCCAAGCGTCGAAGACCGCTTCTTCCTCTTTGCCACCGCCGAAGAGAAAGACCTTCGCACCGCTTTCGGACAGCGATGCCACGACTTGTTCCATCCGTTCTATGGGATATATCTTACCTCGGTGTGCGGCAAAGGGAGCTACGCCCACCCAAGTCTGTCTGCCTTTCTCGCCCGTGAGCGGAAGAAAGAGAGAAGTATCCGCAGGAATCTCCTCGTACACGGAGCGGAAGTTGACACTGAAGGTATAACCCAGTCTTGCCAAAACATCGGTATAACGTTCGAAAGAAGTAGGCAGTTGTTTGTGAATGGCACCCTTGCGAGTGAGGGCGCATTTCTCCGCCCGTCCCTTGTTTATACTTCGCACCTTTGTGCTACTGCCGGAAAACAGACGAAAGAATGTACGCAGGACTTTGGTACGCAATACATCGTGCAAGTCTGCCACGGCATCGTACTTTTCGCTTTTCAGTTCCCGGTACAGACGCCACAGTCCGCTCACGCCTTTATACTCGTTCAAGTCCACGCCTTTGAAGTGGAGATTGGAGGGTGGATTGACCGGCATGCGCGCCATGTTCTTACGACTCAGCAGTGTGATGGTGTGTTGCGGATAAGTACGGGCGAAAGCATACAATACGGGCAACGTCATAGCCACGTCGCCCATTGCCGAAAAACGTATAGCGAGGATATGCGCCATCGTTTCGTTTATTTCTTGCCGTAAAGTACGGGATTGAGTGCAGGGTCGTTGTACATCTTCATTTGTTTGTAAACTTTCATGTACTTGTTGCCTGCGGCGATATCGGTCAATAGTTGGTCGATGGCAGTGGAAAGGTCTACTTGCTGTTCGAGCAATACTGCCAATTTCTTCTCGCACTGCGCATGATGTTCGGGTGTGGTATCCGTACGTTCCACTTCTTTGCGCATGTGATAAATCTTCAGTGCGAGGATAGACAATCGGTCGATGGCCCACGCGGGACTTTCCGTATTGATGAGTGCATCGGCGTGCGGTTTTACTTCTTTGTATTCGTCGAGAAAATAACTGTCTATCAGTTCCACCAAGTCTGTGCGGTCTTGATTGGATTTGTCGATACGGCGTTTTATCGCCAACGCTTCCACCGGGTCTATATTGGGGTCTCGTATAATGTCTTCCAAGTGCCACTGTACGGTATCTATCCAGTTTTTCAGATAAAGATAATACTCTATGCTACGCAAAGGATAGGGATTTTCGATAGGTGTATCCACGTGGTCGTGCTTGTGATAATCGTCTATTACCTGCACGAAGATGGGATTGCAAAGCGCTGTGAAGTTCATATCATTTTCTGGTTTTAATGTTTATTAGGACAAAGCAAAGAAAACTTTCCCATCAAAGCAAGGAAAACAGGAGAAAAGTGCGTCTCGGGTGTACGGCAGGAGAGGAGCCGGACGGGATACTTTCTCTTTTTTCGTGCGTTCTTACTCCTTATTATATAAAGGAGAAAAAGTATTCCCTCGTACCTCGTCAACTCAAAAACTTAGAACTTCAAACTATCTATATATTGCCCATTTGATAGCAACATGTTGTCAAGTCGATAGCATCATGTTGCTATCGCGATGAGAACATGTTGCTATCGCGATGACAACAGCGTCAAAGAATGTTAACATTATAATCGCATCGAGAAGCCATCGTAGAGCTGTTTTACCTTCATCAAAAAAGCTGTTTTTCGCGACTCTTTCGTACCGGAAAACCATTGCGTAGCGACCTGATTTCTCGCCTGAATATGCAGCG
This sequence comes from Phocaeicola sp., assembly GCA_041814865.1. Lineage (GTDB taxonomy): Bacteria > Bacteroidota > Bacteroidia > Bacteroidales > Bacteroidaceae > Phocaeicola. The sequence continues at coordinate 5,592 of JBGXXU010000100.1, forward strand.
GCATTGCATAAATATACAGGAGAGGTACGTGTATTTCTGAAGACTTATGCAGTATGTTTTTCATATTCATGCGTTCGTTCAGTTTTCTTTTTGCATCGCTTGACAAATCGG